>JBEBWU010000157.1:0-5658 GCA_040391985.1 Entomomonas sp.
TTGAGCTTCAGGTAGTTTACGGAAATGCTCTACTGCTTGCACACGCTGATCAAAATCCAATGGTGACATGGGTTTTAAAGCACGAACTGCTTGATAAGTAGTGATATTAATGCCTTCATCTTCATAACGGGCACGTAACCTATCAAAAATAAAATCTAAAACTTGTTCTGCCAAACCTTTAGGCTCTACTTGATAGCCATAAAGATCAACTGCACGTTGTACCATTTCAGCTAGATTAAGTTCTAAGCGTTTTTCTAATAGAATACGTAAGATACCCAATGCTGCACGACGTAAGGCATAAGGATCTTTACTACCAGTTGGCAACATGCCAATACCAAAAATACCTACTAAAGTATCTAACTTATCAGCTATCGCCACACTACATCCTACAAGTGTAGTAGGTAGCTCACCACCCATATTGCGTGGCATATATTGTTCATTTAACGCCAATGCTACATCTTTGGCTTCGCCACCTGCCAATGCATAGTAGTAACCTGCTATACCTTGCATTTCTGGAAACTCACCAACCATTTCAGTAGCTAAATCAGTTTTTGATAATAGGCCTGCACGTCTAGCTTGTTCTACATTTGTTCCTAGCTTTTCAGCTACATAACCCGCTAATTTACTAACACGTACAGCTTTATCATAAACAGTTCCCAATTTAGCTTGGAACACGACATTTTTTAGACGCTCATTAAACTGTTCAAGTGGTTGTTTAAGATCCTGTTTAAAAAAGAATTCAGCATCTGTTAAACGTGGCCGTACCACTTTTTCATTACCCGCTATCACTTGTGATGGATCTTTACTATCCACATTAGCAACGGTTATAAACAGTGGTAACAATTTGCCTTGCTCATCCAATAAACAGAAATATTTCTGATTATCTTGCATGGTAGAAATTAATGCTTCTTGAGGTACTTCTAAGAAACGTTCCTCAAAACTACACACTAAAGGTACAGGCCATTCCACTAAAGCGGTTACTTCTTCTAATAAGCCTTCTGGTACAATTGCTTTACCATTATTTTGCTTGGCAAGCTCCGCTACCTTATCTGCTATTAACTGTTTACGCTCAGCAAAATCAGCAAGCACATGTGCGCTTCGTAAATCTTCTATATAGCTTTTAGGCGATGAAATATAAACAGGCGCTGGATTATGGAAACGATGGCCTCTTGATTCACGACCTGCTTTCTGCGCTAAAATTTCACAATCGATAACTTGGTTACCCAATAACATAATTAACCATTGGGTAGGGCGTACAAACTCTTCACGTCTAGCTGCCCAACGCATTCTTTTAGGAATAGGTAAATTATCTAAGGAATTACGTATAATATCAGGCAATAGGCTAGCTGTAGCTTGGCCTTTAATTTTTTGCTCAAAACGTAATTTTGGACCTGACTGATCAATTTCTGATAATTCAACACCACATTTACGTGCGAATCCTAATGCAGCTTGAGTAGGTGCTCCATCAGCTGTAAAAGCAGCTTGTATGGGAGGACCATCTACATTAACTGTACGATCAGCTTGTTGCTCTTCTAAAGCCTCTACCAATACAGCCAAACGTCTTGGCGCTGCATAGTACTGACTTTTTTGGTAATTAAGCCCTGCTTCTTTTAAGCCTTTTTCAATACCCTTTTGGAAAGCTTCTGCCAATGATTTTAAAGCTTTTGGAGGAAGTTCTTCAGTACCTAATTCAACGAGAAAATCTTGCGTACTCATTATTCTGCCTCCTTCATTTTTGCCAATACTTCATCACGTAATGCTTCATCAGCCATCGGGAAACCTAATCGAGCACGAGCTTCTAAATAGCTCTGTGCAACTGCACGAGCTAAAGTTCTAATCCGTAGAATATAACGTTGACGCTCAGTCACTGAAATGGCTCGACGTGCATCTAATAAGTTAAAGGTATGCGAGGCTTTAAGTACCATTTCATAAGTTGGTAATGGAAGTTGTAACTCAATTAGACGATTCGCTTCACTCTCATAGAAATCGAATAAACCAAATAATTTTTCAATATTGGCATGTTCAAAATTATAAGTAGATTGTTCAACTTCATTTTGGTGGAACACATCACCGTAAGTCACTTTGCCAAATTGACCATCGGTCCACACTAGATCATAAACAGAGTCAACACCCTGTAGATACATAGCTAAACGCTCAAGGCCATAAGTAATTTCACCTGTTACAGGGTAACACTCAATACCACCTACTTGTTGGAAATAAGTAAACTGAGTTACTTCCATACCATTTAACCAAACTTCCCAACCTAACCCCCAAGCACCTAATGTTGGAGACTCCCAATTATCTTCTACAAAACGAATGTCATGGATAAGTGGATCAAGACCAATATGTTTTAAAGAACCTAAATAAAGTTCTTGTAAGTTATCAGGATTAGGTTTGAGTACAACTTGAAACTGATAATAATGCTGCAAGCGATTAGGATTTTCACCATAACGTCCATCAGTAGGTCTTCTAGAGGGTTGCACATAGGCTGCATTCCATCTTTCTGGCCCTATTGCGCGTAAGAATGTTGCTGTATGAAAAGTCCCTGCCCCCATCTCCATATCATAAGGTTGCAATACCACACAGCCTTGCTCTGCCCAGTATTGTTGCAAAGCAAGAATCAAATCCTGAAATGTACGAACAGTCGATACCTTTGTCGTCACTTGAGTTACCTATGAATAATATCAGTCTAATTACCTGTTTAAACCAAACAGGTAAAATTTATTTTAAATGGAAAGTTGCTCAGTATAACAGGGAGACCCTATAAGGTTGAAGTCTATTTATGTACACTATTACATTATTTTAATGTAAAAATACAAAATCTTAAGCAAATAAGCCCCCTTTCGCGTAAATACTTTTACACGAATCTTTACGCTAACTTATATCAGTATGCTTTATTATTTAGCTTGTTGCGTTGCCAGTAATTTAGCAATATCCTCTATAGACTTTTTACCATCTTCGCTGACTTTTCTATAGCAATGAATTAACTCAAGTTCTTGTTGAGTTAACTGAATACCTGCCTTGTAATTCCCTGTTTCTTCGGCAGTAGTCATTGCAGATGAACTGCTCAAACTATCTATAGATATAATTCTGTCGCCCGTTAAAATATAATTGGTATCTACTCCCAAGTTGACCAAATTTAATAATACTTCTGATCCTGGTGCAATCTTAGCCGATTCATATCTACTCCATGTTTCTCTAGTAATAGACACTTTGTCAGCAATTTCTTGCTGGGTCATGCCTAGCCGCTTACGTTCCTCTTTCAACCGCATCGACAAAGAATTAGTAGCCATCATACGCTTCTCTTTAATTATTAATTTTATCCCTATAACAGCATATAATAATCATAATTAAATCGAATTTAAATAATAATTCATTACTTATTTACCAACCATTGGCAATGCTAGCCTACAGCTTCATATAAAAATAAATATCAATGACTTGTGACAAAAACACTACTAAAGTCTATATATCATTAAAAATATACGATCAATAAAATGATCTATTAATCACTTTTTTATTGACAAAGTGATTAATTATTCACATAATGCATATGTATTCCATAATTAATAGTATTTAATTAGAATTAAAGGAAGAAGCTATGAATACGCCATATCCAATACCTAATACACAACCCTATACGCCAGAACAAGTAAAAAACTTTTTTAGACAATCAGGTATTCCAATCTCAGACTGGGCTAAAGCAAATGGATATTCTGTTAATAAAGTTTATCAGGTACTAAACGGTCAACTAAAAGGCTTAAGAGGCTCTGCCCATGAAATTGCAATTGAACTTGGGTTGAAAGTTAATATAGAAAACAGCTATCAGTTTTAACTTATTCTGTTTTAAGAATTAGCTAATTTATTTTAATCGACTAAACTAGCTGATTTTAAATAGTTGATATGGTTAATTATCACTTCTCACTATTTGTAAGAAATGTAGAAATTAATATGCATACTTTATCTGGTCACTTTTAGAAAATTGGTAATAATACTTCTATATCACTGCAAAAGCATCGTAAGAAACTGATATTCACTAGTGAATCTGTAAAAGTAAATTTTAATACCAATAAGTCACATTATAAAAATTTTCATATCGTTTGTTTAGATTAAGTGGAAGGTCGATAATGAAAAACCTCTGCAAGATGAGAACGTTTTACTTTCTCTTCTCTCTGCATATCTGCTAACGTTCTTGCCACTTTCAAACAACGATGTAGTGCCCTCAAAGAAAGCCCTAGCTTTTCACCTGCTTGTTCAAACCACTGTTGATCTTCTTTAGATAACTGACAAACTTGTTGCAATGATGCAATATCCAAATAAGCATTAGGGCAACCTTGTCTTTTTTTCTGTATTTCTCTTGCTTGCGCCACTTGTTTTGCAGCTTCAGCACTGGTTAGTTGATTACTATTATTAGTAGACAATGTTAATGACTCTCTGCCCACTGTAATATGCAAATCTATTCTATCTAATAATGGTCCTGATAATTTACCACGATAACGTTGTACCTGTTCAGGTGTACAACGACAAGTTTTAGTTGTATCACCTAAATAACCACAAGGGCAAGGATTCATAGCCGCTATTAATTGAAATTTAGCAGGAAATAATACTTTTTCCCTTGCTCTAGCTACCATTATTTCATGACTTTCTAATGGTTCCCTCAAAACCTCTAATACTCGCCGATCAAACTCTGTGAACTCATCTAAAAATAATACGCCTTGATGTGCCAAAGTTACTTCTCCAGGCTGAGGTTTACTACCACCGCCCACTAAAGCGGCTGCAGAAGAAGTGTGATGAGGCGCCCTAAAAGGCCGTTGCGGCCAATGTGTTAAAGGTTTTATATCTGCTATTGAATAAATAGCTGCTACTTCTAATGCTTCCTGCTCTGTGAGCATAGGTAAAATACCAGGTAAGCGACTAGCCAGTAAGGTTTTCCCAGTACCAGGTGGACCTGTAAAAAGTAAATTATGTCCGCCACTGGCTGCTATTAACAAAGCTCTTTTTGCTGCTATTTGTCCCTGAACATCTGCTAAGTCTGGATAAGGCTCAACTTGCCTCAATAGCCCTTTGGATTGATAAGGATTTAACAAAGCTTGTCCTGAAAAATGAGCAGCTACTTCTAGTAAATGATCCACTGCATAAACTATTAAACCTGTTGCTAAACAAGCCTCTTCTGCATTTTCTTTAGGTACAAATAGAGCTCTTCCTGCTTCTCTTGCTGATAAGGCAGCTGACAACACGCCTCGAACAGGACGAATATGACCAGACAATGCTAACTCACCTATACATTCTATTTCTTTTAATGGTTCTGCTGGAATTTGTCCACTAGAAGCTAAAATACCTAAGGCAATAGCTAAATCGAACCTTCCGCCTTCTTTAGGTAAGTCAGCAGGTGCAAGGTTTAATGTAATCCGCCTAGCGGGGAATTCAAATTGTGAATTAATAATGGCACTTCTTACCCTATCCTTAGCCTCACGTACTGCTGTTTCTGGTAAACCTACTAACGTTAGGGAAGGTAATCCATTAGATAAGTGACTTTCTACAGTTACACAAGGTGCATTAATACCAACCTGAGCTCGACTATAGGTAATGGCCAGCGTCATTATTATTCCTTTTTGATGTATTTATTGTTTTTATTATATCGCAGAATATTTATAATTT
>JBEBWU010000158.1:0-5658 GCA_040391985.1 Entomomonas sp.
CATGAAGCGAGGAATATTTGTTATCTAACAAATTAAGGTTATAACGATGAATATCAGGTTCAAGCGTTTATCAGTAATTGGCGGGGCGGCCTTACTGGTATTATTTCCGCAACAAGCTTTTGCAATGCATATTATGGAAGGGTTCCTACCACCAGTTTGGGCTGGTACATGGTGGGCAATCTATATTCCTTTTCTAATTCTGGGCGTCTATCAATTAAAGAAAATATCTACAGGCAGTACTGATAAAAAAGTATTACTGGCACTTTGTGCTGCATTTGTTTTTGTGCTTTCTTCTTTAAAAATGCCATCAGTCACAGGCAGTTGTTCTCACCCGACAGGTGTTGGTTTAGGGGTGGTAATGTTTGGCCCTTGGGTAATGGCTGTTTTAGCAGGTATTGTGTTGTTATTCCAAGCCTTGTTTTTAGCCCATGGTGGATTAACCACTTTAGGCGCTAATGGTATGTCAATGGCAGTATTTGGACCTGTAGTTGGTTATTACGTTTGGCGAATCTCCTGCAAGTTTAAAATCCGTAAAGATGTAGGGGTATTTTTATGTGCCTTTACAGCCGATATTGTCACTTACTTTGTCACCTCTATTCAGTTAGCAGGTGCTTTCCCTGATCCACAATTAGGCTTTGTGGCTGCGGCTACTAAATTTATGAGTATTTTCTGTTTAACGCAAATCCCTATTGCCATTGCTGAGGGGTTATTAACGGTTATTATTTATAATGTTATTACTGAGCGTAAAATTGCACCAGCTGGGGGCTTTACACAATGAAAAAGAATCTGTTGTTATTAACAATTGTGGTAATTATGTGTTTAGTTCCTTTCTTTTTACCTGCAAATAAAGGGGCAGAGTTTAGCGGTGCAGATGGTCAAGCAGAGGAGGTTATTACCCAAAGTCATCCTGACTATGAACCATGGTTTGAGTCTTTCTTTGAGCCTGCTAGTGGTGAAGTAGAAAGTTTATTGTTTACCTTACAAGGCTCTATTGGCACAGGGATAATTTGCTATATTTTAGGCTTTTATCGTGGTAGAAGGCCAAAGACTGATGTTAGAAATTGATCATTATGCTTATCAAAGTCGCTGGCGCGAAGTAAATCCGCTAACTAAAGCATTAGTCTATATTGTTTTATTGCTAGTGGCTTTGTGTTCAATATGGTTAGTACAATTAGTTATTTTAGTTGTGCTTGCACCTATCACTTGTTATGTCACGCGGATTAGTTTTAGCAAATACTGTAAATGGATGATGGTTCCTTTTGCTTTTCTTATGGTAAGTGTAGTAGGTATTTTGTTATCGTTTGACTGGAGTAGTAGTCAGATGTTAGTTAGTTTTCCTATTGGTTCCCTTTATATTGGCGTTAGTGCCGAATCATTATCGGTCGCGCAAAATGCTTTTTTTCGTAGCTTATCTTGTTTAGCTGTTACTTATTTATTTGTGTTAACCACACCCTTTGATCAGTTAATTCAAATTGGTAAAAAAATCCATATGCCGAAAGCTTTATTGGAGATTATTTTACTAACCTATCGATTTATTTTTATCTTTTTAGATGAAGTAGCTGCTATTAAGCGGGCGCAAACATTACGTTTTGGTTATATCTCACTTAGAACTAGTTATCGTTCTTTGGGTATGTTGATAACCATGTTACTTAGCCGAGTTATAAGCCGTTATAGCCAAATGACTATAGCCTTAGAAACTAAGCTATTTAAGGGTGATTTTCACCTTTAAGGGCGGAATAGAAGTATATGTTATCAACAAATAATGTTAGTTTTAAGTATGAGCAAGGTGACTGGGCTTTAGAGGATATTAGCTTAAACTTATCATTGGGTAAGGTAACAGGACTAATCGGTGCCAATGGTTCAGGCAAGTCTACCTTATTTATGATCTTGTTAGGTATTTTAAAACCTAATGCTGGTGAAGTGTGCTGGAATGGCAATCCCATCAGTTATAAAAAGCAAGATTTATATCAATTACGGCAAAATATATCTATCGTTTTTCAAGACCCAGATCAGCAGATTTTTTATACCGATATACGTAGCGATATTGCTTTTAGCTTACGTAACTTAGGGATAGCTGAGGATGAAATTACTAGGCGCGTTAATAATGCTCTAGCACTAGTAGATGCTCAACATTTTGCAGATCAACCTATTCAGTATTTAAGTTTTGGACAAAAAAAACGAGTGGCCATTGCAGGCGCGTTGGTATTAGATGCCCCTTGTATTTTATTGGATGAGCCTACTGCTGGCTTAGACCCAATGGGGCGACAGCATATTATTGAGATTCTGCAAAGAGTGGTAGCAGAAGGCAAGCAAGTAGTTATTTCTAGCCATGATATTGATTTGATTTATCAAGTATGTGATGAGGTTTATGTACTTAATCAAGGACGTTTATTAACACAGGGAGCAACTCAGCAAGTATTTCTAGAAAGTGAGTTAATTCAACAAGCAGGTTTAGTACAGCCTTGGTTAGTTAGATTGCACGTAGAGAAAGGTTTGCCACTGTATCGCAATGAGCAGGAGTTTTTTAATAGTCAGGATATATTATGCTAACAATTATTAATGAGCATATTGTGTTAAAGCCGTTATCTTTAGAAGATAGCAGTGATATCTTTCAGGTTATTAATAATGAGCGTAGTTATTTACGACAGTGGCTACCCTTTGTCGATGCCTCCCAAGAAGAACAAACCATTAAAGAGTATATTGAAGGTGTTTTAGGTTTAGAGAATACGCCTCAGTTTACTATTTATGAGCATGAAGAATTTATTGGTTTAGTTGGTTTTAAAGATAATGATACTTTAAACCAGAAAATAGAAATTGGTTACTGGTTATCTGAAAAGGCGCAAGGGCGAGGCATAATGACGGCTGCTGTAGCCACTTTGCTTGATCTAGCCTTTACTACATTGGGGCTAAATCGAGTACAAATAAAGGTAGCAGTAGCTAATAAAAAAAGCAGTAGAATTCCAGAAAGATTAGGTTTCTCCTTAGAGGGTATTGAGCGAGATGGCGAGTTATTGGTTGATGGTGTTTTTACGGATTTAGCTATTTATAGCTTATTAAGACGCGAGTATCAGCTTAGTATAGACAGTAGAGATAACTAAAGATGATTAATGGGCATGGTGATGATGGTTATCAATATCCAAAAATTACAGCTAACTTTAGCTCGAATGTTTATCACCAAACAGATTTATCAGGTTTAGAGCAGTACTTAACACAGCATATTGATGCTATTCATGGTTATCCTGAACCTGATGCAGTTTCTATTAGAGAGCTATTAGCACAGCAAGCTAATATTGCAGTAAATTGTATCTCCGTTACCAATGGTGCAACAGAGGCGATTTATTTGATTGCGCAAGAATTTCGTGGTAGTAAAACAACTATTGTTTCACCTGTATTTAGCGAGTATGCCGATGCTTGTGCAATACATCAACACCTACTACAACATGTTTTTGATCTGAATGATATTCCACTTGAAACAGAGTTATGTTGGTTATGTAGCCCTAATAATCCAACGGGTGAAGTTTATTCAGAACAACAATTACTCACCTTGTTTAAACAATATCCAACAACCTATTTTGTCATCGATCAATCCTATGCAGCATTTGCTGTAGATGCATTATTAGCCATTGATAAAGTGATTCAATACCCTAATGTAATGGTGTTGCATTCTATGACTAAGCAGTTTGCTATTCCAGGTTTACGACTGGGTTATTTAGTAGCTAATAGTGATCTACTAGCACGCATTAATTATTTTCGGATGCCTTGGTCGGTTAATAGTTTAGCGATTGTAGCAGGCAAATATTTATTGCAACATGCTAATAAGTTACAGGTTGATTTATTAACCTTACTACAACAAACCAAACAGTTACAGCAAGCCTTAGCAGCCTTTAGGCAATTACAGGTTTTACCTACTCAGACCCATTACTTTTTAGTGAAATTATTAAATGGTAAAAGTGCTGCAGAGTTAAAAAAATATTTAGCCAATAAACATCATTTATTAATTCGTGATGCGGCTAATTTTGTTGGTTTAGATCAACATTATTTTAGGGTAGCCTGTCAGAGTGTAGCGCAAAATAATCAGTTAGTAGCTGCCATTGGTGAATGGCTAACAGAGCAACAGTGATGAAAAAAATAACCTTAGTAACAGGTGGACAACGTTCGGGCAAAAGTAGTTTTGCAGAAAAGTTAGCGTTATCGTTAAGTGCTAATCCTATTTATATAGCTACTTCTCGTATTTGGGATGAGGAGTATAGGCAACGTATTACAAGACACCAGCTAGCACGTGGTAATGAATGGACAAATATTGAAGAAGAAAAAAAATTATCACAGCATGATGTTACTCATAAAACGGTGCTTGTAGATTGCGTTACCTTATGGGCTACTAATTATTTTTTTGATTTAGACAGTAATATTGAACAAGCATTAACTGAGCTTAAGCAAGAGTTTGATTTGTTTACACAGCAAAATGCGCAGTTTATTTTTGTGACCAATGAAATTGGTTTAGGTGGAACACCAGAGAATACCCTGCAAAGAAAGTTTACTGATTTATTAGGTTGGTTAAATCAATATATTGCGCAGCAGGCTGATGAAGTTTATTTCAGTGTGGCAGGCATACCAATGAAAATTAAGGGGTAGTTATGAGAAGTTTTGTGATTGATAAACCAGATGAAGCGATTTGCTCCTTACTACAAGATAAGATTGATAATCTAGCTAAGCCAAAAGGTTCGTTAGGACTATTAGAAAAAATAGCTAAGCAAGTAGGCACTATTCAACAAAGCTTATCCCCCCAATTAACTAACCCTCATCATATTTTATTTGCAGCGGATCATGGTATTGCTGAGTCTGGTGTTAGCCCGTCACCAAAAGATATTACTTGGCAACAAGCCCTTAATTTTGCTGAGGGTGGTGGTGGTATTAATATTTTTGTGCGGCAACATGGGTTTAAGTTATTAGTGGTTGATTCGGGTATTGATTACGACTTTGCAGCAGGTACAGGTATTATTGATCGTAAAATTAGTAAGGGTACCGCTAATTTTCTTTATCAAGCAGCCATGACTGAACAGCAAATGGAGCAGGCTATTACTACAGGAGTAGAACTCGTAGAGCAATGTCATCAGGCAGGCTGTAATATTATTTCTTTTGGTGAGTTAGGGATTGCTAATACCTCGCCATCTTCTATTTGGATGAGTTATCTAACAGGTATCGATTTAAAACAATGTGTGGGTGCTGGGTCTGGCTGGGCTTCTGAGGGCACATTGCGTAAATATCAAGTATTGCAGCAAGCAGTAGATAACTATCAGGGTGACGGTTCTACACAAGATATTATGCGTTATTTTGGTGGTTATGAAATGGTGATGACGGTAGGTGCCATGTTAAGAGCTGCCGAGTTAGGGATGATTATTTTGGTAGATGGTTTTATTATGACCAACTGTATTTTAATGGCTGCTAAGTTTTATCCAAATATTATCCATTATGCGATTTTTGGGCATCAAGGTGAAGAAACAGGACATAAACTATTATTAGACTATATGGGTGTGCAATCATTGTTGCAGTTACAATTTAGACTAGGTGAGGGGACTGGTGCGGTCTGTGCTTTTCCACTGGTTTAGTCAGCAGTGCGAATGATGAATGAAATGAAATCTTTTGCCAAGGCGGAAGTTA
>JBEBWU010000159.1:0-5621 GCA_040391985.1 Entomomonas sp.
TGTTGTATGGTTTGTTCAGTCATATTGTTTCTCGTTTATATCGCTTAAAATTAGAGGCCTTGTTTTAAACTTGCTTCAATAAATTTATCTAAATCACCGTCTAATACGGCATCACAGTTAGTATTTTCAACACCCGTTCGTAAATCTTTAATACGTGATTGGTCTAGTACATAAGAACGAATTTGACTACCCCAGCCAATATCAGATTTAGTGTCTTCTAATGCTTGTGCTGCAGCGTTACGTTTTTGCATTTCAAGTTCATATAACTTGGCACGTAACATTTTCATTGCATGGTCTTTATTCGCATGTTGTGAGCGTTCGTTTTGGCAGCTAACAACAGTATTGGTAGGGATATGGGTAATACGTACTGCTGAATCAGTGGTATTAACGTGCTGTCCACCTGCGCCAGAGGAGCGATAGGTGTCAATTCGTAAATCTGCTGGATTAATGTCGATTTCAATATTATCGTCAATTTCAGGCGAAACGAATACAGCAGCAAAAGACGTATGGCGACGATTTCCAGAGTCAAAAGGGCTCTTTCTTACTAAACGATGTACGCCAATTTCAGTACGTAACCAGCCAAATGCATATTCACCTTCAATGTGCACAGTAGCTGATTTGATACCTGCTACATCGCCATCAGATAATTCGACAATTTGCGCTTTAAAATCATGACTATCTGCCCAACGTAGGTACATCCGTAATAACATATTTGCCCAGTCTTGAGCTTCAGTACCGCCTGAACCTGATTGAATGTCCAGATAAGCATTATTAGGATCCATTTCACCACTAAACATACGGCGAAATTCAAGTGCTTCCATAACACTATTTAAGCGGTTTACTTCTTTTTCTATATCAGTAACGGCTGCTTCATCATCTTCTTCCACTGCCATTTCTAATAAATCTTTTGCATCAGCTAGGCCATTAGTCATTTCATCTATGGTAGCTACGACTTGTTCTAATTGTGAGCGCTCTCTACCTAAACTTTGTGCCTGTTCAGGATTATTCCAAATGGCAGGGTCTTCTAATTCTCTTGTGACTTCAATTAAGCGATCTTTTTTAAGATCATAGTCAAAGATACCCCCGAATAGCTTCGGTGCGTTCTGTTAAATCTTTTATTGTATTTAAAATAGGGTTAATTTCCATCACAAAACCTATTAATATAACCGTGTGAAAACTGATTATTATAACTGGTTTATTAGTAAAATAGTTAACATTGAATAATATTAAAGTATTAAAAATGAATGAAGAAGATTTATGGATAAAACATTGAATAAGAAAAAAGTTAAAAAAGATAAATCAATAGGCAGTATTTTCTTTGGATTGATTTTTATTGTAGCAGGATTTATTAAAGGGGGATTAGCTATTCAACTTCTGACCCTTTTTGTAGTTGTATTATATCTGCTAGTTTGTTTAGTTGTTTCATTTATTCAGAGGCAATGGCAAAACTTATTAACTAAACTTATTATTTGGGGTGTTGCAGTTTCACTAGGATTATTGGGACAATATTATCTTTATTATGTTTGGAAACAAGAAGCTGATCAGGTGATTATGTTTTTAGATCATTATAAACAGGAAAGTAATCAATATCCTGAAACAGGGATTTTTAATAAATCAGTCAGTAGTAAATTAAGTGGTAAATATCAATTTTATTATAACTGCAATGAAAAAACTGATTTTTATCCTATACTTTTCTCACTGAGTCCTAATATGCCATTTGATACTTATAATTATGATTTTGAAAATAAAAAATGGCATTATAGAGCAGATTAAACACTTTAACACTGTAATGGAGTTAAAGTGCTGTTGTTAAGGTTAGAATTGGCTTCTATCTAAATTGGTCATCGCTAATGGATCAACCCATTTATCGAAGTCTTCTGCTGATACTAAATTTAACTCTAAAGCTACTTGTTTTAAGCTTTTGTTTTCCTTATGAGCTGTTTTCGCAATAAGGGCAGCCTTATCATAACCAACATGTTTATTAAGTGCTGTTACTAACATCAGATTATTTTCTAAATGCTTTTTAATAACAGGTAAATTAGGTTCAATGCCCACAGCACAATGCTCATTAAAGGATAGACAAGCATCAGATAATAGATCAATACTTTCTAATACATTATGTACCATAACAGGTTTATAAACATTTAATTCAAAATTGCCTTGGCTACCTGCAAAAGCAACTGTTGCATCATTACCAAATACTTGCGCACACACCATGGTTAAGGCTTCGCATTGAGTGGGGTTTACTTTGCCAGGCATAATAGAAGAACCAGGTTCATTTTCTGGAATAAGGATTTCCCCTATACCACAGCGAGGACCACTAGCTAACCAACGAACATCATTAGCTATTTTTAATAAGGCACCTGCTAGTGTTCTTAATGCTGCAGAAACATTAACTAAAGCATCATGAGCAGCTAAAGAAAAGAATTTGTTTTTAGACGAAATAAAAGGATGTCCTGTAAGCTCAGCAATATTAGCAGCACAACGATCACCAAATTGTGGATGAGCATTTAATCCTGTTCCTACAGCAGTACCACCAATGGCTAAGCTATAAACACCTTGCAGGGTGTTTTTTACAGTATCTAAGGCAAAATCAATTTGTGCTACCCAGCTACTAATTTCTTGACCTAGCGTAATGGGGGTAGCATCTTGTAAATGAGTTCTACCTGTTTTAACCACTTCTCTATATTGTTCGCTTTTTTTCTGTAGAGTATCTCTTAATTGGCTAACATCGGGGAAAAGTCTGTTAAATAACTCTAATACAACAGCAATATGCATAGCGGTTGGAAATGTATCATTGGAAGATTGACCACAATTTACATGATCATTGGGATGAACCACTTTTTTATCACCAATTTGTCCACCTAATATTTCTACTGCACGGTTAGCAATTACTTCATTGCCATTCATGTTAGATTGAGTGCCAGAGCCTGTTTGGAATACTACAAGGGGGAAGTTATCATTTAATTTACCCGCAATAACATCATCAGCTGCTTTGGCGATAGCATTTGCTATATCGGTAGGTATTTCGCCTAGGTCTCTATTGGCTAAGGCTGCTGATTTTTTTAGAATACCAAATGAATGGATAATAGTGGGATGCATTTTAAAGCGATCGACACCTATCTTAAAATTATGGATAGAGCGCTCTGTTTGTGCTCCCCAATATTTATCAGCAGGTACATCTATTTCACCCATTGAATCATATTCTTTACGTATATTGCTCATAACTTACCCTTTATTTAGATCAAATTTAATTATTGTTGATTGGATAAACTAAAAACTACCAGAGTTCAATTTATTTCCCACATGAGATGAGAGATATTAGTCTAAGGGTAGACTGTAATTGCTTATTTAACTATTACCCTAGCTTTTTATACTTTGTTGAATGGCCTTGCCGTACTGCTTGTACTGTCTTCGGCCATCTGCCTCATCTAAAAAGCTATGGGAACAGCTATATTACTATAGATAATTTAGTTTATTTAATAGATATGATAATTATTTTAAAAAATACTTGCAAATGATAATTATTATCATTAATATGTACCCAAGTTGATCGCAAGACCAACTGGCAAGTCAAAGTATTCGATCTGCTGTTTGAGATTGTTTGGTTTGTCTCCTCATCAGGCTAATCACGGTTTTTACCCAGCATTTTGCTGGGTATTTTTTTGTATAATAATTATAGCCTTAATCTCTCATAAGTTGCTGACGAAGAAATTTCAGAACAGTATCTGTCTTAGGTTGCACGCCTCGCCATAGAGAAAAAGCTTCAGCCGCTTGTTCTACTAACATCCCTAAGCCATCAATGGTTTTAGCTGCTCCATTTTTTTTGCCCCATTGGCAAAATACGGTAGGCTCTTTGCTGTACATCATGTCATAACAGATGGTTTTTTTAGGTTGTATAAGTTGAGTATTAATATTAGGTAACTCATTACTTAGGCTGGCTGAAGTGGCATTAATAATTAAATCAACAGGTTCTATTAAGGCTTCGTAACTATGCGCGCTGATATAACCTAGATGTTTAGTAAGCTCAACTAAAGTTTCAGCTTTATTTAAAGTACGGTTAGCTATCAATAGATGTTGTGGTTGCTCATTGAGAAGAGGTTCAATAACGCCACGAGCAGCACCACCTGCACCTAATAATAAGATGGTTTTGCCCTTTAGATTAATGCCAGCATTTTTTAAGTCACGTACCAATCCAACACCATCCGTATTGTCACCTAGTAAAGTGCCATCTGCTAGTTTCTTTAGTGTATTAACTGCCCCTGCTAGCTGTGCTCTGGGTGTCAGTTCATTTGCTATGTGATAGGCTTCTTCTTTAAAAGGAACAGTAATATTACAGCCTTGGCCTGTTTCAAAAAACTTTTTAATTGCTACAGCAAAACTACCTATAGGAGCAAGGATAGGCTCATAAATTATTTTTTGATTAGTCTGTTGTGCGAATAATCGATGAATAATAGGAGATTTACTGTGAGCTATAGGGTTACCGAAAACGGCATAGTGATCCATATACAAATTCACTCTTAAATTAAATATTTAGCCAATTACGATTTGTTAAAAAGTACTCTGTTAACTCAGCCTCAGGCGTATTAGGCACGGGATGCCAATTGTATCCCCAACGAACTTCTGGAGGCAATGACATTAAAATAGATTCTGTACGACCACCAGATTGTAAGCCAAATAATGTACCACGGTCATATACGAGGTTAAACTCCACATAGCGACCACGACGAAAAGCTTGGAATTCTCTTTGTTGTTCGGTGAAAGGAGTGTTTTTACGACGTTTGATAATCGGAATATAAGCCTTAGTATAAGCATTACCAATAGCTTGGATAAAAGCAAAACAGGTTTCAAAGTCCCAATCATTTAGATCATCAAAAAATAAACCGCCAATACCTCTTGGTTCCATACGATGTTTTAGATAAAAATATTCATCACACCATTTTTTAAAGCGAGGATATGTTTCTTCACCAAAAGGTTTGCAAGCATCGTAGGCAACTTGATGCCAATAAATACAATCTTCCTCTACTGCATCGTAAGGGGTTAGATCAAAGCCACCACCAAACCACCAAACAGGTGCATGTCCTTCTTTTTCTGCTACAAATAACCTAACATTGGCATGGGAGGTAGGAATATGTGGGTTTTCGGGGTGAATAACCAATGAGACTCCCATTGCTTGGAAGTTTCTACCTGCTAGTTCTGGACGGTGTGCCGTAGCAGAGGGAGGGAGCCCTTGCCCATAAACATGAGAAAAATTAACGCCACCTTTTTCAATGATGGCACCATTACCGATAACACGAGTACGTCCACCACCACCTGTTGGACGATCCCAACTTTCTTCAATAAATGTTGCTTTGCCATCTTCTACTTCTAAGGCTTGGCAAATATTATCTTGCAATGATAGTAAATAGTTTTTTACTGCTTCAATAGGTAAAGTCATAGGGTAATCACATTTTTATAGCGGTTGTATGCATAGGCTTGCATATTCTTTATAGGGTTGGAGTATATCATTTATCTTGTTGGTAAAAACTTAGTAATCTGTATTAGATCGATAGAAAATAGTAATTTTGGGAATATAATCAGTAGAAAGAATCTTGAAATTGTTCTTTTAGTTGTTTTGCACA
>JBEBWU010000160.1:0-5605 GCA_040391985.1 Entomomonas sp.
ATTTAATAAGGAATAGTCTTTAGCTTAATGGATGATGGTTTTTATTTATTTGTTGTGTTGGTAACTTGAAGATAAATAACAAAAAGTAATCAGGAGGGAGAAACAATAAAGAAGTTATAGAAGAGAGAATAAAAATAATAGTTTACTAAGCAGCAAAAGCCTCATCATAACGGTTGTTACGTGAGGCTTTACGGTTATAGCTACCTTTGCCTTTGGCTGGTTTTTCAGAAAAACTACGAAATTGTGGTTGCATAACTAAGCGTTTAGCTTTGCTAGGCTCTCTACGCATTTTCTTGCTCATATAAATCCCTCTATAGGTGTGTTAATTTAAGGTGTGTATAGTGGCAGATTTTACAAATAAAGCAATGGGCTTAAGCCAGCGATTAAGCAATGGTTAAGTTATTTGTTTTATTCTTTTATTTGTAAATTAAAAGAGTATGCTTTATATTTAACTTCTAGTATTTGTTTAGCTTAGATACACCATGATAGGAGTGTCATTTATGTATGAGTTAGCTAACAGTACCCATTTCTATTTTGATGTTCAGGGATTGGATACTACTGCTCAATTGCAGGTATTATCTTTTGAAGGGCTAGAAGCTATTTCTAGTGACTATGCAACAGAGATTACATTGATTTGTGATCATGTGCGGTTTGATATTACTAAACTACTAAGTAAACCAGCTTTTTTATCCTTTGATTCAACTAAAACTATTGGTATGCATGGTGTTATTCAAAATGTTAAGCGTGCAGCTATTGGTCAGCACTATGCACTATTTAAAGTGATAATAACGCCAACTTTGACTCATCTAAAAAAACGAATCAATCAAAAAGTTTTTAGACATCAAACAGTACCAGAAATAATGAGTACAGTATTAACTGACTATGGTATGGCAGAAGGTGTAGATTTTGAATTTAAATTAAAAGAAAACTATCTTATTCGTGAATATACCACCCAATACGATCAAAATGATTATGATTTTATTAATCATTTAGCAGAAAGTGAAGGTATTTTTTATTATTTTACTCATACTCAAAATAGCCATAAATTAGTTTTTGCTGATGCTAATCCATTTTTCATGGTACGTGATGAAGTCATCAATTATAAAAATGATACAGGATTTGTGGCAGATGAGCGAGTTATCAGACGCTTTGATATAGGATTAGCCAGCTGTACTACGGAAGCATCTTTTAGAAACTATAATTTTACCAATATGAAAATCCCCGAAGGAAATACTCAAGGGAAACAAAGTGATAAGGCTAATCAAGCATTAGAACCACAGCTAGAAAGCTATGATTACCCTAGTCGACACGATACTAAAAAAATAGCTGATCAGCTTGCTAAAATAGAAGTAGAGCGCTTAAGGGCTACTCAAATATTAGCTGAAGCAGATAGTGATGTAATAGGACTACATGTTGGGCTATTTATTAGCATTGAAGGTCACCCTTTAAAAGATACAGAAAACCCTTGGTTAATTCGAGAAATTCGTCATGCAGGTAAACAACCTAGCGTATTAGAGGCTTTTGGTGATTCTGGTACTGCTAATAATAGTAACTCAGCTAGTCAATTAACACGTTATTTTAATTATCCAGCTTCAGAAGCTTTACAGTTTCCTTTACAAGATTTTTCACAAGGCTATCGTAATGTGATTGTTCTTGCTCCTGAAGATGTTCCTTATCGACCAGCCAAACTACATCCTAAACCTAAAGTGCTAGGGGTACAAACTGCTATTGTAACGGGTGCGGCAGGTGAAGAAATCTACTGTGATGAATATGGTCGAGTAAAAATTCAATGTCATTGGGATCGACTAGGTAACTATGATGAAAATAGTTCAGATTGGGTGAGAGTCAGATCAAACTGGGCACATAATGGCTATGGTGCCATTGCTGTACCCCGTGTTGGTATGGAGGTATTAATTGAATATGAAGAGGGTGATCCAGACTTCCCGATGATTACAGGTGCTTTACATAATGGTATTAACAAAGTGCCCTATGAACTACCAGCCCATAAAACCAAAAGTGTTTTTAAAACAAGTACTAGCAAAGGTGGGGTAGGTTCTAATGAATTTAGAATTGAAGACAAAGCAGATGCTGAACAAATCTTTGTGCAAGCCCAAAAAGACTTTGATCAACTCACCAAAAATAACCATATTATACAAGTAAATAATAACAGCCACTTACAAGTACAAAATGAGCATTCACAAACTATTGTAAAAAACAGATATACCAAAAACGAAAGTGAAGAACATCATTTAACTGAGTTAGATCGTAAAACACAAATACTGCAAAATGACTACAAAACAGTTGCTCAAGCACAACATGAAAGTATAGGTACTATAAAAACCACTGAAGCGGGTATGGAAATCCATCTTAAAGCAGGCGGGCAATGTATAGTTGATGGAGGTTTATCACTCACTTTAAAAGCAGGTGGTCAACATATAGTGCTTAATCCTGCGGGTATCTGGACAACCATGCCAATATTTACAGGAGGTGCGCCAATGGAAGGTACTCCTTCAGCACCCTTACCACCAATGGCTAAACAATATGGTGTGCCTAGTACTACCTCACCTGTAGTAGCATTGAAAAAATCAGGTAATCAGTTACAACCTGCTCAAGAGTCAGAACCTATAGAGATTATTAAAAAATTAAAAGTCATTATTAGCCCATTACCAGAAATGGCTGGTTATAAACATGAACCTTATAAACTGTATGCAGATGGTCAATTAAAACAAGAAGGAATTTCTGATGAAGAAGGTTTTGTAGTATTTGACTATATTCCTAGTATTCAGAAATATGAAATTGAGCTTATAAATGGTCATCGTTTTACCATTAATGTGCATGAAACAGCTGATGAATTAACCGAGATAGATAAGTTAGGTATAGAAGGGTATCGAACTTTCTCTCAAACTGAACAACATGTAACACCATTAGATGATGAAGGTAATTACCGTATAAAAGCTAAAAACCCTCATGAAAATTCATTAGCCAAAAATAAGCAATAGAGGGAGTAATAAAAATGGCCAAAAAAGAGTTCGAATATACAAAGCAGGAAATTAATACAAGTTTAGGTTCAGGAGCTGTTACCTGCTCTCACGAATGGTTTAGCTGTGAAGGGAAATATCCTCCGCGTTCAGGAGTGCTTATTGAACCATTAGTCAATGGTGAAAAATTATTTGCTTGGATAGCTCACTGGATTCAGAACGCAACTAAATCTGTTGATATATTAATGTGGCAATTTGACCCTTTTATGTATCTTGCTCCTCATGCATCGGCAAGATTACATTTATTATTAGAAGAGGCAGGTAAAAGAGGTGTTATCTGTAGGATAATGCTGTGGGATAAGTATACTTGGCAACAAAAGCTGCAAAGATATGTAACATCTGCTGGAGAGTTTTACGATTCAGAGAAGGTTGCAGAATGGTTTAAACGTATTAAAAATGGCGAGTTAACAAATATTTATTTATATGATAGAGATTTTTCATCAGCAGATCGAAAAAGAGTAGCTAAGAAACTAGCGGCTGAACCAGATTCTAATTGGTATTTAAGGCTTGTTAACAAGCATGGTTTGAGCCACCATCAAAAAGTAGTTTTAGTTGATTATCATAAAGAGTCTTTAAATAACTGTGTAGGTTTTATTATGGGCAGTAATTTTACCCAACAATATTGGGATACAGATGCACATAATTATGATCATATTTGGGATCCCATGCGTGGTGCTCCTTCTTATCAAGATATTTCTTGTGCAGTTCAGGGGCCAATTCTTTATGATATTAATGATACCTTTGTTAACGCATGGGGGCTGGCAGAAGGTAATAATGATTTATCTGAAGCAAGAAAAGATATCCAACCAGACGATTTATTGGCCATCACTAAAGGCAAACCTGTTAAAAATATACAGTTATGCAGAACACAGCCTCAAGAAGTACTGGCAACAACTCAAGATTATGATAGAAGTATTCTAGATGTCTACAAAAAAGCCATTAGTAATGCCCATGATCTTATTTATATAGAAAATCAATATTTTCGCTACCCTACTATAGCAAGGTTAATTAGAGAAAGAGCGCGCGCCTTATGGAATAAGAAAGAAGAGTATGGGCTGGAAGCTAAACCAATCTATTTATTTGTTATTACTAATCATCCATTAAGCGATGAAGCAGGTAGTGGTGGTGATACTACTTACTATACTTTAAAGGAGCTAGGGCAACAGCAGTTAATGACAGAAGCGCAACGCACCTCCTACCATGAAAGGGGCATTCTCCATTATTTAAATCCCTTAAATTGGTTTAAGCCTTCAACTAAAGATAGCGATATGTCTGATGCCGATAAAGACCGTATAGAAAATATTGAAACCAAAGAAGATGTGAGCAAACTAAGTGAGCTTGACCCCGATGATGCTGATAATAAACCCTTTGAGTTAGAAGAGTTTGAAGAAATCAAAATTGTTATTGGTACCTTAAAAATTTGTCCTCCCAAGTTTAGTGATACTATCTCAGCCGCTGATTTAAGAGTATTTACAAATGAGGATAATCAAAAATTAAGGATGTTAGGCGCTTATCCCCCTGTTGCTACCCATTCAAAATTAATGATTGTAGATGATTTATGGACCACCATAGGTTCAGCTAATATCAATATGAGAAGTATGTTTTCCGATTCAGAAACCAATGTAGTGGTACCCGATCATGATTTAGCATGGAGTTTACGGGAACATTTATGGAAAAATCATGTGGGGAGATCGCTTTCTAGAGTTGAAGCATCAGGTTCTCATACTCTAATTAAATGCGATGGAAAAGAAAACTTTAATCATTGGGATGCCACAATGAATGAAAATTGGCGAAGAATGGCGAAGCTTAGAAAGTTAAGCTATTTTTTATGTCGTTATTGGGATACAGCCACGGAATTTAACTATGCCTTTGATTAGAAAAATTTTAGTCCTACTTTTTTGTATCTTTGTCGGAGGAAATGCAATGAGTTATCCAGTATTTAAATGTGCTTATGAAAAAGACCATAATCCGCCATTAGATCAAGAAGCTGAACAATATTTTCAACAAGCACGGGCGATGGAAAAAGCGCTGGGTATGAAAAATTGGGCTGAAATTATTCGGCTTTATGAAAAGGCAGTAGCCAAAGACCATTGGAAAGCCATGAATAACCTAGCCCTTATTTATGGCAAAGGTAAGAGAGCCAGTAAAGCCTACCCTGCGGTGGAAAGAGATACCGCAAAAATGCTGCAACAGTATGCCAACATGGTCCAGTTAAAAGTACCTGTGGGTTATTATAATTGGGCGGTAGGCATTGAGAAAGGTTATATCAAAGGTGCTGCCAAAGGGGATGCCAGTTCCTATATGTTTAGGGCGGCTGAACTAGGTTCGCCGCAAGCGCAAGTGCGCTTAGGTAATCATTTAGCCTTTGGTTTACCCATTAAAGAACAGCGCGATGATTTAGCAGAACCCTATTTTCGTTGTGCAGGGGCGCAAGATAACCCCAATGCTTTATTAAGTGTAGCTGGTTTTTTTAAAACAGCTAAAAATAATATGCCTTTAGCTATGTACTATTATCAAAAAGCCGCCTCTTTAGGTAATTTAACGGGGATGATGATTGTGAGGCATTC
>JBEBWU010000161.1:0-5555 GCA_040391985.1 Entomomonas sp.
GTAAAGTTATTTGTGGTATTGGTTATACCTCATCAGATGTAGGATTTGATGGTGCTACTTGTGGTGTACTTAATGTAATTGGTAAGCAGTCGGTTGATATTGCTCAAGGTGTAGACAGACAGAAGCCAGAAGATCAAGGTGCTGGTGACCAAGGTTTAATGTTTGGTTATGCAAGCAATGAGTCTGATGTATTAATGCCTGCGCCTATTTGCTTTTCTCACCGCTTAGTTGAGCGTCAGTCAGAAGCACGTAAAAGTGGTTTATTACCTTGGCTACGTCCAGACGCTAAATCACAAGTTACCTGTCGTTATGACAATGGCAAAGTAGTGGGTATTGATGCGATTGTGCTATCTACCCAACATAATCCTGATGTATCACAAAAAGATATTCAAGAAGCAGTCATGGAATTAATTGTTAAGCATGTTATTCCAGCAGAACTATTACATAAAGATACCCAATTCCATATTAATCCAACAGGTCAGTTTATTATTGGTGGTCCTGTAGGGGATTGTGGTTTAACAGGTCGTAAAATTATTGTAGACAGTTATGGCGGTATGGCACGTCATGGTGGCGGTGCATTCTCTGGTAAAGACCCATCAAAAGTAGATCGTAGTGCTGCTTATGCGGGACGTTATGTTGCTAAAAACATTGTAGCAGCAGGTTTGGCGGATCGCTGTGAAATTCAAGTATCTTATGCTATTGGTGTGGCACAACCTACTTCTATTTCAATCAATACCTTTGGTACAGGTAAAATAAGTGATGAAAAAATTATTCAATTAGTGCGTCAGCACTTTGATCTTCGTCCTTATGCGATTACTAAGATGTTAGATTTATTACACCCAATGTATCAAGAGACAGCAGCTTATGGTCACTTTGGACGTATTCCACAACAAAAAACAGTGGGTGATGATACGTTTACTACCTTTACTTGGGAACGTACTGATAAAGCAGATGCATTAAAAGCAGATGCAGGTATTAAATAAGTTAAGCTAAATTAATAAAAAGGCAGATTTATTCTGCCTTTTTTATTGATTAGAAAAATAATAATTAAGTTTGTATATTCCATAATTGCATAAGTACCTTATTAAAAATTCTTTTTAAGAATAAAAAAAGCTCGTTAGAATGCTACCCAACAATCTAAATAAAATTGGGAAGAGGCCATTATGTCTACTTTAAAGAAAACAATAGCAGGTATTGTAGGAGTATTATTAACAACTCAAGTAATAGCTGCCGAGTTGCTTAATGTGTCTTATGATCCAACCCGTGAGCTTTATCAGTGTTATAACGAAGCATTTAAAAAACATTGGAAAGAAACAACAGGTGAAACGCTTACTATTAAAAACTCTCATGGTGGTTCAGGTAAGCAAGCAAGAGCAGTCATTGATGGTTTAAGAGCTGATGTAGTTACTTTAGCGTTAGCAGGTGATATTGATGCTATTAATTTAAAGCAGCCATTAGTTCACAAAGATTGGCAAACAAGATTACCTAATAATAGTACTCCTTACACTTCAACCATTGTGTTTGTAGTTCGCAAAGGTAATCCTAAAAATATTAAAGATTGGGATGATTTAGTTAAAAATGGTGTACAAGTTATTACACCAAACCCTAAGACATCAGGTGGGGCACGTTGGAATTTCCTGGCTGCTTGGGCTTATGCCAAACATAAATATGGTAGTGATGAGCAAGCCCGTGACTTTGTGAAAAAGATTTTTGCTAATACCCCTGTATTGGACACTGGCGCTAGAGGATCAACAATAACCTTTGTACAACGTGGCTTAGGTGATGTACTTGTTGCTTGGGAAAATGAAGCCTATCTTTCTTTAAAAGAGGAAGGTGGTGACCAGCTAGAAATAGTGACTCCTTCTCTATCTATTCTTGCAGAACCTCCCGTTGCTGTGGTTGATGCCAATGTAGATCGTAAAGGTACCCGTAAACAAGCTACTGCGTATTTAGAATATTTGTACAGTGAACCTGCACAACGTATTATTGCTGAAAACTTTTATCGTCCTCGTAATGAAAAAATAGCAGCTGAGTTTAAAGATCAATTCCCTGCATTAAAGTTAGTAACCATTGATGAAGAGTTTGGTGGTTGGAATGTTGTACAACCTAAGTTTTTTAATGATAACGGTATATTTGACCAAATTTATAGTGAAATAAACCATTGATAGTTGGATTGTGTAAGTAATGTCTTTTCGTCGAAAATCAGTTATTCCAGGTTTCGGGCTCACATTAGGGTATACCCTAATGTGGCTTTCTCTTATTGTATTGATTCCACTTGCTGGTATGTTCTTCTATGCCAGCCAAATTACTATGGAACAATTGTGGGCTATTCTTAATAGTAGACAATTACAATCAGCGTTAAAGTTATCTCTTTATACTTCTTTATTATCTGCTTTTATTGTTTCTATCATTGGTAGTTTATTAGCATGGGTATTAGTACGTTATGATTTTCCCGGACGTAAATTAATTGATGCAATGGTCGATCTCCCCTTTGCTTTACCTACCGCTGTAGCAGGTATTGCGTTAACTACTTTATATGCACCGCAAGGTTTAATTGGTTCATTATTGCCTTTTAAAGTGGCTTATACACCCATTGGTATTACGCTTGCGTTAGTGTTTGTAACATTGCCATTCGCAGTACGTACTGTACAGCCTGTAATTAAAGATATTCCCCGTGAAGTAGAAGAGGCTTCACGTAGCTTAGGGGCAAATACGTTTCAAACTTTTTTATTTGTTATCTTTCCTATTTTATTTCCAGCTTGGTTAACAGGTTTTTCTTTAGCGTTGGCGAGGGGTATAGGCGAGTATGGTTCAGTAGTTTTTATTTCTGCTAATATTCCTTTTAAAACAGAGATATTACCTTTATTAATTATGTCTAAATTGGATCAGTTTGATTACATAGGCGCAACGGCGATTGGTGTATTAATGCTGATTATTTCTTTTGCTATGTTACTAGTGATTAATTTAATTCAACGTTATTTAAAACCTACTTATATTTTAAATATATTTTTGAAATTATTTAATGCAGTAAGGACATAGGGCAAAGTTATGATACGTAATAAATACACAGGTAAGTTTTCATGGTCAGCCCTTATTTTAATTATATTGGCATGGTTAATTTTTATTTTGGTATTACTTTTACCTCTATGGGCTGTTGTTTCTCAAGGTTTGGCTAAAGGGTTAGGTGAGTTTTGGAATGCCATTAGAGAGCCTGATGCTATTTCTGCTTTTAAATTGACTTTAATAGCAACAGGCATTTCTGTACCTCTGAATATTGTTTTTGGTATTGCCGCAGCATGGTGTGTGACCAAATATGAGTTTTGGGGTAAGAGTGTATTAATTACTTTAATCGATTTGCCATTTTCAATTTCCCCTGTGGTAGCAGGTCTTATTTATGTTTTATTGTTTGGGGCACAAAGTTATTTTGCAGACTTTTTTAATGAACATGATATTCAAATAGTTTATGCCGTACCAGGTATTGTGTTAGCTACTATTTTTGTGACTTTTCCTTTTGTGGCACGCTCTCTTATCCCCTTAATGCAAGAGCAAGGTACACAAGAAGAAGAGGCAGCGCGTTTGCTGGGTGCTAGTGGCTTTAAAATTTTCTGGTATATCACTTTACCGAATATTAAGTGGGCATTGTTATATGGTGTAGTATTGTGTACAGCGAGAGCGATGGGTGAGTTTGGTGCTGTTTCTGTAGTATCTGGTCATATTCGTGGTTACACCAATACTTTACCTTTACATATCGAAATTCTTTATAACGAATACAATATTGTTGCTGCATTTAGTGTGGCTATCTTATTATTAATGATGGCGTTGGTAGTGTTATTGCTTCGTCAATGGAGCGAGTCGCGCTTGAATCGCTCTCGTCAACGTCCAGAGGGTCCTGCTGTATGAGTATAACTGTTGAGAATGTTACTAAAAACTTTGGTAATTTTAGGGCATTAAATAATATTAATTTAGAAATTAAAAGTGGTGAGTTAGTAGCTTTATTAGGGCCTTCTGGTTGTGGTAAAACCAGTTTACTACGTATTATTGCAGGTTTAGAAACACCAGATACAGGTAATATTATTTTTCATGGTGAAGATGTTAGTGGCCATGATGTACGTGATCGTAATGTAGGATTCGTGTTTCAGCACTATGCTTTATTTCGCCATATGACAGTATTTGATAATGTGGCCTTTGGCTTGAGAATGAAAGCTCGTAGCGAACGTCCTTCTGAAAAAGTAATTAAAGAAAAAGTACATTATCTATTACAGATGGTGCAGCTTGATTGGTTAGGTGATCGTTATCCTGATCAATTATCAGGTGGTCAGCGGCAACGTATTGCTTTGGCTCGCGCGTTAGCGGTTGAACCTAAAGTATTGCTATTGGATGAACCTTTTGGTGCATTAGATGCGAAAGTACGTAAAGAGTTACGTCGTTGGTTAGCACGTTTGCATGATGAAATTCATTTAACCAGTGTATTTGTAACCCATGATCAAGAAGAAGCTATGGAAGTTTCAGATCGTATTGTGGTAATGAATAAAGGTGTTATTGAACAAGTAGGCTCACCTGCTGAATTATATGATAAACCAGCAAATGATTTTGTTTACCATTTCTTAGGTGATTCTAATAGTTTCACCTTAGGGGATAAGGAAATACTTTTTAGGCCCCATGAAGTGATTATTGCGGCCCAACAAGAACAGGGTTTTTTTGAGGCAGAGGCTTTGGATATCAGACCTTTGGGTGCCATAACGCGTGTTACTATTAAACCAGTTGATCAAAAAGATTTTTTAGAGGTTGAGTTAACTAAAGATAATCCAAGTTTGAATGGTCTACAACGTGGTCAAAAAATTTACTTTAAACCCAATCCGCAAATTATAAAATAATTATTTCTTTATCCATATCCAATGAAACTAATAAGTGATTATTAATCACTTATTAGCTTCAATTCTTTTTGCCCTAAAAAGTTAAATACATCACATTGCAACAATAAAGTTTATTATTTTATAAATAATATTAAGCAATAGTTTATATTTTTCTGAAAAATATTGTTACTATGTTACCAAGTAATTTTCTATTTAGTTGGATAGTTTATTCTCCTTTCTGAAAAAGTTTATTACTAATAATTGTCTCGAAATTTGTTAAATAATTTATTTTTTTACTGAATAAGAGGGTATTTATTAGACTTTTTAAAATAGTTAGGGAAAGAATTTTTTAAATGAGTAATGCCGTTTTGAAACATCGTATTTGTTTATTAACAATATTGATTACGTTAATAAGTACCTCAGTTATAGCAGCAGATGGAACCGCGGGAGGGATAGGGAATAATTTAGTACAGGGTAGTATTCAAGGAACGGATGCTACTTCCACTTATGGAATAGGTGGAAGTGGTTTTATTATAAATATTGATAATGCAACATCAACTAATAATATCATCCAAACAGGAACGAGTTATGTTGGTGGAAAAGGTGCAGGCAATGGGCGTGGAGGGCACGGCCTTGAGCTACAGGATAGTGGTAATCTTGGCTTAGTCAATTTAACCAATGATGGTATTTTACAAGGGGGAG
>JBEBWU010000162.1:0-5532 GCA_040391985.1 Entomomonas sp.
CCAAATAGCTAAATCACCATGCTCATGATCAATTAATAGTGGAACTTTACCTGTAGGACTGACTGCATGCATTGATCGCTTAAATGCAGAATCAGGATTACGGTAATCCATACGTAATTTAACTTCCGTAAACTCAATACCCACCTGCTTCATTAACACCCAAGGGCGCATTGACCATGAAGAATAATTTTTATTACCAATATAAAGTGAATAACGCATCTTTATCCCCTATCAATAAATAAATGACGCTTATTCTAACAGCAATTATTTATAACTATCTTACTGTTAATTATTTTTCAGAAAATTAAAATCCCCAGTTATACTGAGGATTTTAATTTCCAAAGTAACTGATTAAGTATCTTGCTTAAGTAAGTTTTCACCTTTTTCAATATATTGTTTCATTTCAGCTTCTGGCACCATACTACCGCCTGTTACCCAAGCGATATGGGTAGCCTGTTGTAATTGTTCAGGAGTGAACTGCATTCGCTCAATATACTGTTTATCACGTAATACATCATATATACCCGGAATACCTGCAGCAGCTGAAGGTTCTATAAAAATCTTTTCCTGCTGAGCTAACAAGGCTAATAAACGATACATTTCATCATCATCTAGCGTGAAATAACCGTCTAACAGGTGTTGCATTGCCTTACCAACAAACCCAGAAGGGCGGCCTACTGCCAAACCATCCGCAGCAGTCATATTATCTATACCAAAATCTTGTACTGATGTCTCATCATGTAAACCTGTATAAACCCCTAAAAACATACAAGGCGCATGGGTAGGTTCACTAAAAACACAATGCACTGCATCACCAAATTGGGCTTTTAAACCAAAGGCTACACCACCAGGACCACCACCGACACCACAAGGCAAATAGACAAATAATGGATGATCTTTATCTACCTTCACAGATAGAGCTTGTAACTGTCCTGCTAAACGGTAAGCAGCTACTGCATAACCTAAGAATAAATTCTTAGAGTTTTCATCATCCACAAAATAGCACATAGTATCGTTTTCAGCTTCTTTACGCCCTTTAGCAACAGCTTCAGAGTAATCAGAATCATATTCAACCACATTAACGCCATGTGCTCTTAACTTATCCTTTTTCCACTGTCGTGCATCTGCTGACATATGAACACTGGCTTTAAAACATAAATTAGCGCTCATAATTCCAATAGATAGGACTAAATTACCTGTTGATCCAACTGCCACAGCATATTGAGAAAAAAACTCTTTAAATTCTGGATCAGCTAACTTACTGTAATCATCCGCTAGTGTTAACTTCCCTGCTTGAAGTGCTAGTTCTTCTGCATGTTTTAGGACTTCATAAATACCACCACGAGCTTTAATAGAACCACTAATAGGTAAATGACTATCAAGCTTTAGCCATAAATTTCCTGCTGAAGTCGCTTGATAATGCTTATCCAGATTTTGTTGATAATTAGGCACTGCCACTAAAGGAGATTCTAAAATCCCCAATTGGTGTCTTGTCTCAGGAAAGACTTTGGCCAAATAAGGGCTAAAACGTTTTAATCGAGCAGCTGCATCCTTAATATCTTCAACTGTGAGGCCAACCTCTGGTAAAGCTTCAGCAGTTTTTTTAATAGCTGGATTAAACCAAGTGGCTTCTCGTAACTTTACTAGGTCTTCAATTAATGGATAATCTTTGTACCACTGTTCTAATGTTTTACCATGAATTTCTTTCATTTTATACCTCAAATCTAAAGAACCATATTCAATAACAATGCACCACCTAACCCTACAATAGAGGCTAATGTAGTAGATACTGTTAATCTTTTAATGGTTTCTGTCATTGATAAACCTAGATATTCTTTAACCAACCAGAAAAAACTATCTGTTACTTGAGTCAAGGCTATAGCACCAGCACCAATAGCAATGGCCATTACTTCTGGCTTTAATTCAGGATGACCTGATAGCATAGGTAATACAATACCTGCCGCACTGATCATAGCTACAGTAGCCGAACCCACAGCAAAATGTAATAAAGCTGCAATTAACCAAGCTAATACCACTGGGCTGATAGGTAATGTAGAGAGCGCTTCCTTCAAACCATTACCTACACCACTAACACCTAGCACTTCACTAAAGGCACCACCAGCACCAATAATAAGTAGAATACCAGCTATAGGAGTAAAACCTTTTTCTGAAATACTTAATAATTCAGATAAATTAAGTCCCCTTGCTAAACCTAAACTCCAGTAAGCAAAAAATACGGAAATTAACAACGCAGTAATGGGATTACCAATAAAAGAAATCATTGGCATTAATGCTGATTCTTTAGCTACCCAAATGACTAATAATGTTTTACCTACCATAATAAGCAGTGGTAATAAGATAGTAAAAAGAGTAATCCCAAAACCAGGTAATTTTTTATTTAAAGAAACGGCTGTAGTAGCTACAGTTTGGCTATCTAGTTCATTATCTAATACATTACGACAAAAGAATTTAACAAAAAGTGGTCCACCAACAATCGCACAAGGGAGACCTACTAATAAACCAAATACAATTACTTTACCAACATCTGCACCTAATGTGGCAGCAATAGACATCGCCGCAGGATGTGGAGGTACAATACAATGCACTGTCATTAATGATACAGCCAGTGGCAAACCTACTTTTAAACGTGAAATTCCTGCATCTTTAGCTACTACCAGTACCAACGGCACTAATAGCACGAAGCCTACCTCAACAAACACAGGAATACCTGCAATAAAACCAACCAGCATCATGACCCATGTTGCACGTGATTTACCCAGTTTATCCAGTAAGGTACTTGCAATACGTTCAGCACCACCAGACACTTCCAACATTTTTCCTAAAATAGCACCAAACCCAATAATTAAGGTTAAAAATCCTAATGTACCGCCTACCCCTTTCTCAACGACATCAGGAATGCTATTGATAGGCATCCCCGTAGTGATACCCACAAAAAATGCAGCCAATACTAAAGCAATAGAAGCATGTAATTTACATTTCACAATTAGTATGACAATCATTGCAATAGCAACGATTAGAATACCAACTAACATTGTAGTTGACATAAACCCTTTCCCCCAAGTATTCAATTTTAAGTAATTAGCTAACTAAAAATCTTCCACGAAAACATCATACTTATTAAAAAGTAGGGCAACAAAAGATAAATTTGTAGCACATAACTGAATATTTTTCATCTGTAGACCTATATCACTCTTTATTAGAATTAAATTAAGAAACTAGTTATATAGGTACTTATCTTGCTAAGAGGATTAGCAGGCTAAATGCTTAATACTTTTTAAAACTCAAAAGATTAATTTATAGAAGGAATTATTATATTTAGAAAGAACTGATATGCTCTTTATCACTTTGTGCACCTTGCTGTTTAATCCAATCTAAAAACACACTTAATTTAGGTGGAATATGTTGTAGTCTTGGCCACACTAAATAGTAATGAAAATGAGTTTTTAAGGGTGGGATTGCAAAAGGTGTTATTAACCGACCTGTTGCTAACCAATTATGCACCAAATGCAAACGCCCCATAGCAACCCCTGTGTGATAAATAGCCGCATAAGCAGCTGATCTCGAACTATCAAAGGTAATGACTGAACGACTATTGGGTAATTCTATATGCATTTGCTTACACCAAATATGCCACTCAGCATCCAATGCTGCAAAGTGCCATGCTTTGGCATCATGTAATAAGGTACATTTTGCTAAATTTTCTGGCTGGTTAATTAAATTATACTGAGCTGCATAGGTTTGACTACAGACAGGAAAAATCTCTTCTTCCATAAAGCATTCACTATTAAAGCCAGGAAAATGCCCATTACTATAATAAAGTGCTACATCAATAGCTTGCGATTGAAAATTGGCCTGTTCATTGCCTGTTCTGATATTTAATTGGATCGCTGGATAGCGTTGGGTAAAATCAACTAACCGAGGAATAAGCCAATCTTCAGCAACACTAGGGTGTGAAAAAATATTCAACGAACCCGATAATTCATTACTACGAATATCTTGAATTTCAAGATTGATTTTGGCAAAACTATCTTTTAATACATCGTATAAACGCTCACCCTCATTAGTTAATTTTATTTTACGAGCAAAACGATGAAATAATAAAAAACCTAATTGCTTTTCCAACTTACCAATACGATGACTAACCGCACTAGGTGATAAATATAAGTATTCAGCAGCGACCTGAAAGCTTAAAGAACGTGCAGCATAAATAAAAGTTTGTAAATTAATCAAATATTGATCATTTAATATGATCTTCTGATTTAACAAATCTTGATCTAATACCTTAAGCTTTATTTTGTCTATTGAAAAAGGTTCTTTCATATTTTTGCCAACCTATAGCTGTTTCTATATAGTTTTAGACAAGGCGAATGACTGAAGACAGTACAACTAGTACGACAAAGTCATTCAACGACGTATAAAAATATAAAGTAATAGCTATACGTCTTGATGGAGACTTTTACCTATAAACTAACCATGGCTCAATATACAACTTAATTAAATGCTAATTATTGTTTTATAACATTAAACTTTTAAGGCATCCATAAAAAATCCCCAGACTAGGCTGAGGATTTTTATTAACTAAACTAGTGTTAGTCTTTGCTACGCTCTGCACGTTTACGATCATTCTCATCAAGAATTTTCTTACGTAAACGAATAGACTTAGGTGTTACTTCCACTAATTCATCATCATCAATAAACTCTAGTGCTTGCTCTAAAGTAAACTTGATAGGTGGTACTAATTGAATTGTCTCATCATTACCTGAAGCACGCATATTATCTAGTTTTTTACCTTTAGTAGGGTTAACTACAAGGTCATTACCACGTGAGTGAATACCCACAATCATACCTTCATAGCACTCCATACCTGGCTCAACAAATAAGCGTCCACGGTCTTGTAAAGTAGTCAATGAATAAGCCAAGATTTTGCCTGCTGCCATAGCTACCAACACACCACTTTGACGATGCTCTACATCGCCTTCTTTCATTTTGCCATAATGGCTAAAAGTACTGGTTAAAATACCTGTACCTGAAGTCATAGTTAAGAATTGGTTACGGAAACCAATTAAGCCACGTGAGGGCACTGTATACTCTAAACGAACACGACCTTTGCCATCTGGAATCATATTAGATAGATCACCTTTACGTAATCCCATTTGTTCCATAATAGCGCCTTGATGTTGTTCTTCAAGGTCAATGGTTACATTCTCATAAGGCTCTTGTTTCTCACCATCTACTTCTTTAATAATAACTTCTGGACGAGATACGCCTAACTCAAATCCTTCACGACGCATGCTTTCAATTAACACTGAAAGATGCAATTCGCCACGACCTGAAACTTTGAACTTCTCAGCCGAATCACCTTCTTCAACACGTAAAGCAACGTTATGTAATAACTCTTTCTCTAAACGCTCTTTGATATTACGGCTAGTAACAAACTTACCTTCTTTACCTGCAAAAGGTGAATCGTTTACTTGGAAAGTCATACTTACAGTAGGTTCATCTACTGTTAAC
>JBEBWU010000163.1:0-5527 GCA_040391985.1 Entomomonas sp.
GCTCGCATAGGCACTCCATAAAGCCCTTCCTTTACGACCAACAGCACTTGAGGTAAAGATAATTGAAGCATCTGGCGCTTTTTGTAAAAGAGGAAGCAAGTATTTAGTTAATGCGAAGGTAGCACTCACATTAATGTCCATAATCTGTTGAAACTCTTCAATAGAAAGATCTGTAAAAGGCTTTAAATCAGCGGCAATAGATGCATTATTCACCAAGCCATCTAATTGATTAACTTGTTCAGAGAGTAGTGTGGCTAATTGCATATAGTCTTTATCTTTAGCTGTTTCTAAATCAAAGGGAATAATAATAGGCGATAAATAACCTTGTTCTATTATTTGTTTATTAACAGCTTCCAACTTACTAGCTGTTCTTGCCAGTAAGATAACTTTTGCCCCAAGCTCGGCACAACTTAATGCAATGGCTTTCCCTATACCTTGCCCAGCACCAGTGATAACAATAGTACGATTTTCTAATAATGATGGACGAGCAGTATAAGAGTACATATAAGGCCTATCTTTATAGTATAAAAAATTATTTTCGTGTTGTGGGTTAAAAAGGAAAGACTAAGTTACTCTTTGTCTTTTTTTTCCATTTCATCCCATTTAACATTACGCTCACGAATACGCTTTTTTTGTTCTTCAGTTAGTTGAATTTTTTTGTTTGATTTTAACAAAGAAAATAGTGGACTAATAATAGCAGAAAAGGCGAAAAAGAGAATTATCCAACCATACCAAGGCATATTTCTAGATCCAATAAATACATTAAATGAATTATTAGTATAATTTATTTGATAGCTAATAGATAATACAATATTAAGTTAATAGTAATAGGTAACAATTAGTGCAATAATGGTGAAATTGATCAAAAAACGTACGGCATTTATTATTGGATTTTGGGTTATTTTTGTTGTGCTATTTATTGTTAGCCATAAAATATTATCCAATATTATTTTGCACTATCAAAAACGTCCAGCACTTGAAACACAACAAACTTACCAATTCATTAAACGTTATCAGCAACCACTCATAAGCTTTTATAAAAAATATAAACGCTGCCCAACTATGGCAGATAAGCAACAGCTTATTCCTCAGGTGGAAGTCCATGAATATATTAAAACCATTCGTTTTTTAGCTGACGAACAGTCGAATACCTGTTTTATCACTGCAGTTATGCGTAATGATACTCCTAGTAAAGATGTAAAAAATGGCTTAATTGCTATCGCTTATGATGTGAATCAAATGCCACAACAGGAATGGCCTTGTTATACTAATATCACCAATATTTATACTGTTGAAGCTTGCCGTAATAATCCCTTGCCTGAAAACTTACAACGTGTCCTCACCGAATATACTAGGAGTATACAATGATTAAAAAGTATGATCGTCTTGAAGAAGCTGGCAAAGCTGAGGATTTAGGAAATTATAAGAAAGCTTATCGGTTATTGAGTGAATTAGCTCGTGAAGGTAATGCTCATGCAATGAGTGCATTGGCACTTATGTATCATAATGGTGAATATGTTAGAAAACAGTATAAAAAATCAATTTACTGGGATTTAGAGTCAATTAAACAAGGAATAGATTCAAAGAATTTAGCGATTACCTATCGTCAATTGGGTGATATGCAGCGTTATAAATATTATTTAGAAAAAGCGATGGCACAAGGAGATGATAGTGCCGCATTTAACTTAGCTAAGTTATACAGTGTTTCAGCGAAAGAACGTTTACAAGTTCAATCGTTATTACTATTGGTAGTAACTCGTGATAATACTTATCAGGATGAAATGGAACAGGCACAGCAAATTTTAGGTCGCTTAGAAAAAGAAGAAAAACTAGAGAGTTTTACAGGCTTATTTAAATCGGTTAAGCCCACTGTTAAGAAAATAAAATATCCCACTAGTTATCAAAAAGATTCCAAAAAAATAGTACAACAGCTAGCTAAAGTAACTGAGTATTTAGATCGCCAAAAATATAAAAAAGCGCGTAAATTACTTGAACAACTAGCCGCTGATGGTTGTGCTAAGGCAATGGATATATTAGGTGGTATCTATCTTTATGGTATTGGTGTAATTGTTAATATTACGGATGCCATTAAATGGTATGTAAGGGCTATAGAAAGTGGCTGTTTTGCAAGCAACCTTAACCTTGCTATTGCCTATCGTCATACCCATGATATTTTGCGTTACAAGCATTATTTAGAGTTAGCTTTAGCAAAAGGTGATGATAATGCGGCTTTATTACTTGCTCAGCTTTATAGTGTCTCTGAGCGTGAGAGCGAACGAGTGGAAGCTCTGCTTGAGCAAGTTGTAGCGAGTGATAAGGTTAATGCAGATGCTGTTTATCAGGCAGAGATGATGTTACAAAACTTAATGAGCCCATTTAATAAGATAAAACAACCATTAATTTAATATTTTGTGAGAATAATAACTAGCATATTATTCGATAATCATCACTAACTGATGTATAGTATAAGGTTGATATTTTGCTTTAGCTGTTAATAGTGTTGAACCCAATTCATGACCCCCAAAATACCCCGCCTTGCCGCTGTTAAATCCTTTACTCGTCAGTTAATGGAAAAAAATACTGAGGGTTGTTTGGTGCAAGATTTTTATGTGACGGGTGAAAAACGTACAGATCCTTTTTTATTACTTGTTGAAGAGCCTGCTATTCCTGTTAGTTTTGATTATGAGTTATTACCTATAGATGGACTGTTAACCCTTTATTATAAAACAGGTGTTAAAGAGCAACAGGTTAATTACCATGCGGGCAAACGTAATGGTGAATGGAGTAGTTGGTATGTACATGGCCAAAAGGCGGGAGAAGGATGTTTTTTAGATAACCATAAACAAGGTTGTTGGCGAAAATATTGGCCTGATGATGAAAACTCTTATATCGAATCACATTACCATGAAGGTTGGTTACATGGTGACCATAAAGTAATTGATGAAGGTCGATTAGTGCTTGAGGGTGCATTAGATCAAGGCATGCGTGCAGGTGTTTGGTCATCATATTATGAGAATGGTCAAAAATCTACAGAAAAACATTACCAAAAGGGGCTAGAAGAGGGAATATTTATTACGTGGTATGAATCAGGTAATAAATGTATTGAAGGCTATTTTCACGAAGGTGAACGTGAAGGCTGGTGGGTTACTTATTACGAAAATGGCCAAAAAGAACAACAACAATGCTATGTGCGAGATATTTCGCAAGGTGTTTACCAAGCTTGGTATGAAGAGGGTGAAAAGCAAACTGAAGGTTATTATCAAGAGGGTGAGCGGCATGGTGCATGGCGCAGTTGGTATAAAAATGGTAAGTTAAAAACAGAAGACCATTATGATGCTGGTGTAAAACATGGTTTTTGCCAATCTTGCCACCCTTTAACAGAGCAACGGGTTGCTGTTCATTTTGATGAAGGAACACCTGTAGAAGATATTGTTTGGTTAGAATGGCATGAAAATGGTCAGATTGCCTTAGAAGCTCCTTATGTCGATGGTTTAGAAGAAGGTTACTGGCGGCTTTGGTATGAAAATGGTCAGAAAGACCAGATAATTCCATACCATGAAGGATGTTTTCATGGCTATGGTGCTTGTTGGTACAAAAATGGTCAAAAAGAAAGGGAAGGCCAGTACTATCAAGATAGCCTAAATGGTTCAGTTCAGTACTGGTATGAAAATGGTCAACTTAAAACCCAATTGACTTATGAACATGGTATAGAAAAAGGTCCTTGCCTTGAGTGGTATGAGTCAGGACAAAAAGAAAAAGAGTGTTTTTATAAGCAGGGTAAATTAACAGGTAGTTATAATAGTTGGCATGAAAATGGTGCTAAATCAGTACAAGGTAGTTATTCACAGGGTTTACAAATAGGCTTCTGGCAATACTATTTGGATGATGGTCGGTTGTACGATGAAATACTCTATGAGCAAGGTGTATCAAGTACAGGCGTTGATCGTGTCTTTGAAACAAGCTAATTGTTAAATATTCTCTTGCAAATAGTCAGCTGTTTTTAGACTTAATGCTAGTACTCCTTGCAGACATTACTCTTTACACTATTAATTAATGGTATTACTTAGTTTTATTAGTATAGCTATTGTTCTGCAATTTTATACGTCGTTGAATGACTTTGCTGTACTAGTTGTATTGTCTTCAGCCATTTGCCTTATCTAAAATTGTATAACAATAGCTATAGTTAATAGTCTAGTAATTCCTCCAAACCGTGTAATAGTCTGATAATTAAAATGAAAAAACATGTGATAGTTCATGTTTAATCTAAGAGGAGATTTACCATGCCAAAAGCAAAAAATATTGCTCAGTTTACTCCAACTAAAACTTTACGTAGCAATGCTAGAAAAAATATTGAAGATGGTGCAGTCACTAAAACATATACCCTAGATCGTAAAAAAGTAATTGAATTATTAAATGCAGCATTAGCCACTGAGTGGGTTTGTGTTTTACGTTATTACCGTCATTATTTTATGGCGACAGGTATGCTAGCAGACTCTGTAAAAGGCGAGTTTCTTATTCATGCCCAAGAAGAACAAGCACATGCAAAAATACTTGCAGAACGTATCGTACAGTTAGGTGGTGAACCTGATTTAAACCCAGATACCTTAACAAAACGTTCTCATGCTGAATATAAAGAGGGTGTAACCCTAAAAGATATGGTTAAAGAAAATTTAATCGCAGAACGTATTGCTATCGATAGTTATAGAGAGATGATTAATTATATTGGTGATGCAGATACTACAACAAAACGTGTTTTAGAAGGTATTTTAGAACAAGAAGAAGAGCATGCAGACGACTTTGCAGATATGCTTGATGGTTGGATTGGTGAGAAGTAATTAACCTACTAAAAATCTGTAAATATTGGCACAATCATTTTTTAGATTGTGCCAATGGAAACATAATTAGTTCAGTATCATTTAAAAATATCTGCTTATTCGACTATTCCTGTTGCGATAATATGATTTTCTAATTGGACTGGGTTGATTGGGATATCAAGTTCTTTGACTATATTAGCTAATAGCTTCAAATTATCTTCTGTTTGGTAAGCGATAATAGTATTGGTGCGTTTGTCTGTTAAGATATTACCTCTCTCTTGTTCCATAAATTTTCCTTTTTTAACTTGCTGTTGCCAAAATGCTTCAATAATAGTTTCAGCATCACCATAATGAATAGGGAATAATTCTCTACGTAAAGGTGAGTTTTTCAAAGTTGTTTCTTCTATTTCGCTTGGAGTAACGGTACAATTACAAAGGAAATCAGTGGGTGCGATAATTAAAACATCTTCCTCTACTCTTTTACTTAAACCATTGGCATTTAAAACTATATTTAAAGCTTTCTCTAAAGGTACATTACTCATTTTTAATGTCATTTTTCCAGTAACGGATTCAGACATAACTAAAGTCATTTTTTTATACTCAGCTATTATTTTTAGAATAGTTCTTATTTCTGTGTCAGGTAAGTTAAGAAAAACATTATCATCACTATCAATGCTAACCTTTGGTTGTTCAGGACGTTTCCATAAAGTAAC
>JBEBWU010000164.1:0-5482 GCA_040391985.1 Entomomonas sp.
CAATAAAAGCGCTATAGCAAAATCTATAGTATGGGATTAGCAGCCCATTAACTCGCGGCCACAACTGGTTTTCTAGTCTGTGGTAAGCATCGCTTTGCCTGTATTTTATGGCGGGCTGTGCATGGGACACCTTCGGGTGTGCCGATTCCGCGAGTTATCGGTCTGCTAACCTGTGCACAGTTCCGCCTCCCAATTCAAATTGAAAAAGGGAGGCTAACAAAAAACAGGAGCAACCGATGACTGTACAATCACCACACCTACCTCGTTTTATTCCTTTAGATAATGCCTCACAAAGCAGCAGTGATAATATTTTATATTATGATAATCACGCCTCTATTTATTCTATTTTTGAATGCTTAACAGGTCGTTTAGCGGCTGTATTAGGTTTACTTGAAGCATTACACGAATATAATAATCCCCCACCCTACGCTGTACAAAATATTGCTATTGCTAGCACTTTACTACTAAGTGATGCGAACAGTTTGCTTAATGTGATGCAATCTCTTAGCAAAGATAAATAACGATGTATTTATTACTAAGTTCTAAATAATTAATTTTTTAACAAGGTAAAGTATTAGTTAAAGAAAAGCCTCTAATTTATAAAGGGAGCTAAAACCTTATAAATTAGAGGCTAATGGCAAAAGATGATATCTGCGCGATAAACCCATATTTAGTATTAGGAATAGTCTTTCACTAGGGATAAACAAGGTACTAAATATGGGTTATGTACACTATAAGCAAATAGCTATCATTAATAAATTACCTAAAGGCATAACTTAGTATTAACCTAAAGTATTAGTTATAAATAATGCTGTTTGCTAGCATTAAATGTTTAGCCTTTGTACCCCAAAGTTCTCATAAGTAATTTATAAATTGAATCAATTACTCTCTCTACAACGGTCTGTAAAAATAGATTCCTTTTTTTATTTGCTTTATAATTTCCAGCTGGGTGTTGCAACATAGGGTTGTATTACAGGTTTTAAAACGATGGTCGGGCCGCCTCGCAGAGGATTCGTGCCTATGAAAAAACCTATCTTACCCAAAGCTCACGCCGCTACTATGCGCTCACTTTCTGCCATAGAAAAAGTTTTACATATTGAGGCCGTTGGCGGCATTGTTTTATTTATAGTAGCTATTATTGCCCTAATCTGGGCTAACTCTTCACTGGCAAATAGTTATCATGCCCTGTGGCATACGCCTGTTGGCATCAGTTTTGGTTCTTTTGCTTTTTCCCAATCTCTGCATTTTTGGATAAATGATGCATTAATGACTGTTTTCTTCCTTGTTGTAGGGATGGAAATTAGAAAAGAAATCCATGATGGTGCGCTCTCAAATTTCCGTCTTGCCACATTACCGATTGCTGCGGCTATTGGCGGTGTTGTAACGCCTGCAATTATTTACTTAGCATTAAATCATGCGCCTATCCAACAACAAGGTTGGGCTGTGCCTACAGCTACAGATATTGCATTTGCTGTTGGTGCATTGGCGATATTAGGCAAATCTATTCCTGCTAATATCAGGGTTTTCTTACTGGCTCTTGCGATTATTGACGATATTGTAGCGGTGTTGATTATTGCCTTTTTCTATTCAGGTGGTTTGGATATTAATGGTTTGTTTATTGCCGCCTTTGGTATTTTCTTAGTGTTATTATTTCAATGGTTAGGCTTACGCTCTGCTTATGCTTACATTGTTCCAGGTGCTATTCTGTGGATTGGCTTGTTAATGACAGGTGCTCACCCTACCCTAGCAGGCGTAGTATTAGGCTTAATGACTCCCGTAGTAGCCAGTATTTCTAAAGAAAAATACGTGGAAACAGTAACCGATGCCATCAATACACTAAAAACTACTGATCAAAATGGTAAGTTAACCGTTTCTTATAATGAGCTTCATAAAGTACAAAGGGAACTATTACCACCTGTTACTCGTGTTAATATGGCACTACACCCTTGGGTAACTTATGGTGTAATGCCTTTATTTGCCTTAGCTAATGCAGGTATTACAATAGATAGCCTCGACTTATCGGCCACCTCAGCACAACATGTAATGTTTGGTGTTATTGCTGCCCTCGTTCTTGGTAAACCAATAGGTATATTACTATCGAGCTTTATTGTCGTTAAATTAGGGATTTGTCATTTACCTAAGGGCGTTACTTGGAATGGTATATTATTAGCAGGTTTGCTTGCTGGTATCGGCTTTACTATGTCAATCTTTATAGCTACCTTAGCCTTTACTGATGAAACATTATTAGGCGCAGCCAAAGCGGGGGTATTACTCGCTTCTTTAATTTCTATTATTATTGGCTTATCTTGGGGTTATTTTTTAAAAAAACGTTTAGCAAATAATAGGCTCTCTAATTAATTATCTTTAGTCATCCTCTAGGCTAATCATAGAGGATGACTATAAAATTCTTTAAATAGATTTGTCGTCTATAAGTACCTCTTCTCCCTCATCTGAAAAAAGATTAGAAAGTAATTGAAAAGCGCCAAATAAGAGTAAAGCCTTAGCAATTAATTCTGCTATCGCAATATATACACCAAATTTGACAGCAAAACCTAATAAAACTATTAACATTAAACCTCCATAAGGCAACAATAAACTTATTATTGTCATCACTACAGTAATAAGTGTTAACCATATACCAACGCTTAATATAATACCTATAGTGATTAAAGTAAGCCCTGGGGCAGGATAAGTTAAGCGCTCACCGATATTAGTTTTTATCATAAAAATAGCTACCACAACTATTGATATAGCGAGTACTGACCAAAACTTTGTTCCATCACCCCAAGAGGTAATACCAAAATACATGTCTTCCCATGGCAATGCACTAATAAAACTTGCCACTAATATTACTAACCCTAAAAATATACGTTTCATGTTATTTATTCCTTTCAAGTCATTGATATGCTTTCTAGCTTAGTCATTTACTCTTCTTCTATTAGTGTAGGCTCTGACTTTAATAGCAACATTACAATAGTCACTAATATGCAAATACTGCCTAAGATAATAAATAGATTGGGTAAATAGATATCAACAATCGGTCTATAAGGTAGTAATCTGGTTATACCAATAAAATAAGTAATAATTCCTGCTAATAAAACATAAGTAATTACCTTAGTCTCTGGTATACGTGACCAAATTTTTGACCAATAAATAATGCCTCCAGCAATAAATAAACCACATAATATGCCTAATAATTTCCCTGCCCCTTCAGGAAGCAACCAACGACTAATGGCACTAGGAATTACATATATATCAATGCCTAAATATTTAGTAATCCACATGGATAGTTTCAAATAGGTTTCTATCAGTACAGCAAACCCTACTAGCACTACTATTTTATGAAACAAAGGTACAGCCGCAGCTTGTGTATGCTCTTTATGGTGACTAAGTTTTGGTTTTGCTTTTTTCTCTAACTCCTCAGCAACACGCTTTTGATGTAACAGATACTTTTCATAAATTACCTGACACTGTGGACACTGATATTCTGGCGCAGTATCTTGAGGTTGTCTAACGTATCCACACTTTGGACAAGTTGTAATCATTATCGCTATTCCTTTTACTAACACTATTGACTAATTTAGCTCCAAAAAGCCCTTGATCGTACTAAAAACATAATAAATACAAACGTACAAATAAGTATTCCATAAATCAAAATTTCATTATCTAACAATGAAAATTTACTCACTGGCATTTTGATTTTCTTGCGTATTGTTGGTTCATTTTCCTTTTGCTCTGACTGCTTTTGAAAATGCAAAAAAACACTATAATCCACATAACATTGGGGACATTGATTTATTGGTGTCGTATCCTTTGCTTGACGAACATAGCCACATTTTGGACAAGTCGTAATCACTGTTTTATTATCCTCCCTATTAAAAAATAGTCATCAATAAAATGACTACGGATACTGCAAAAAATAAGTAAGCCATACCTGTGATAACATCATCCGTTGATAATGAATGATTAACCTTAGTATTAATCACTTGATAACTTTTTGGTTGTGTTTGTTGTTTCTCTGATTCCTTTTGAAAATATGCATAAACCCTATAATCTATATGACACTCAGGGCATTGATTAATCGGTGTAGTGTCTTGTAGTTGACGCACATAGCTACATTTTGGACAAGTTATAATCATGACATACTCCTTTTTCTGCTTATTATGCAGTTATCCATTTTCCCAATTACCTTTATATAGCTTCTGCTGAAAAGCGAAGAAACAAGGTAAATATAAAAATAACAACTAATATCACGTAGATTAAAAACTCATTATCGGGTAATGAAAAATCATCAAATTTCGATTTAAGTTTTTTTAAAAAACAAAATTGCTTTTGCTCCAATTGTTTTTGTAAATATCCATAGGATGCGTAATCCACTCGGCATTTAGGACATTCAAATACTAATGTTGTATGTTCTGCTTGAAGCGTATAACCACAGTTAGGACATGTTGTATTCATAGTACCTTTCCCTCCATAGCTATTGGGTAAACAATTTGTTATCTAACAATACTTAGTTCTCCTTCCGAGGTGATGCGAAAAATCTTTTGCATCGGTTTTGATTCAGTACTTCCTTCATGTAAATTGGGTAAAGAATAGTTCGCTGTAAAATCAGCATCATATAAAGCAGGATGCGGATCACTTACAATAGCTTTATAAATAGCAGTTCCCTGACTCTCTACAACACGAATACTAAGAAACTCATATCTTGTAATTTTGCCAAAACAAAAATTTCCTGAGTTACCTGATAAATTAGCCAAAGCAGGCATATATGCTTTACGCCCTGACTCTGTTAATACATAAGTTTCCACACTAGGCGATACACCTATTTTTTCTACTTCGATCAAACCAACTTTTAATAAGTTCTTACATTCCTCTCCACACTGCTGCACAGTGATTGGAAAACTTGTAGTAACTCGACAAAGCGTATCTTTTGTTTGAGTTAACTGCTGCTCTTCTACAATGGAAATATTATTAACCACTGCATCTACTTCAGCAGCCGTATAACCACTCAAACTAGCAATAGCAAAAACAGGTATGGCAAAAGCTAAATAGCGCATTTTTCTGTTCCTCTTGAACTTTATTATTTACACAACTATTTTCCTTATCTTGTCTTGTACTCCAACAAAACAGGTTATAGTTAGATTAATGTTTGATTTATTACATGTCAAATAAATTTAAATCACATGTAATTTTATTAAGCTTCTGTTCATATTTTCAAACAGGCTTTTGATAAAAAGTTACAGAAATAAAAATAATTTATTTATAAACAATAAGTTATTCAAATAAAAACAATAATGGTTATTATTTATTTTTAGTAAAAAAGAGGTATTAATATGAGCTTATTTAGCCAAAATAACATTTAGGAAATATAAGAGGATGATTATTGAAATGATGAATTAATTAGAGAACCAGTCAATTTAGTGGGTTAATCAGATGTAGTAAAAGCAGCTTGATATGGCTGCTTATTGAATATAAGTAAGAT
>JBEBWU010000165.1:0-5403 GCA_040391985.1 Entomomonas sp.
CTAATCTTTCGTTTCGTAAAATGACAATAGAAGATGTAGATGCTGTTTATACAATAGAACAACAAGCTCACTATCATCCTTGGTCAAAAACTCTAATCATTGATACCGTTACTAGTTACCAATGTTGGTTATTATTTAATCAACAACAATTAGCAGGCTATGGCATCGTCAAAATTGTTGCAGATGAAGCCGAGTTGCTTAATATTGTTATTAATCCCCCACAGCAAAATAAAGGTTTAGGTAAAGTCTTATTAGAGCACCTAATGAAAGAAACTAAACAACTAGGCGCTAAAGAGTGCTTTTTAGAGGTACGAGAAAGTAATTTGAATGCTTACCATCTCTATGAAAGTTATGGCTTTAATGAAATAGGACGCCGTACAAACTATTACCCTACCCCAAAAGGCCATGAAGATGCATTAATTATGGCTTATTTACTTACAACTGATTAATTTTAGGCAAAAAAAATCCCAGATTTCAAATTTAGGGAGGGGGAGAAATCTGGGATTCAAGCTGTTGGGTTAGGGGAAACCCAACAAAAACTACCAATACTTAACATCAAGGAGTATGAATGAGATGTATTTATATCTCAGTCTAATTATATGAACATCAATAATAATAAAAGTTCATTCCGTTTAAAAAAAGTTTGAATTTTTTAACACTGTGAATACTATGATAACAACAAATATCTGTTTTATATAACAAAATCCAAATAAATTAATTTCAAATTATTAAAACTTTTTATATTTGTGAAAAATAAATAATGTCCAATCCTTGAAATCTACTATATATAGTACTAGCTAAAGGGCTAAAAGGCTAGCCCTTTATAAAACTACCCTATTAGAATAGCCCAGTGAGTTTTTCAGAAGTACTAATAAAAATATTTTTCTTCTGGGTATAAGCTTCTAAAATCATCTTATGTGTTTCACGGCCAATACCTGATTTTTTATAACCGCCAAATGGGGCATGTGCAGGTAATTGATTATAACAGTTTACCCACATACGGCCAGTTCTTACACCTTTTGCCACACGTAAAGCACGGTTAATATCACGACTCCAAACAGCACCACCTAAACCAAACTCAGAATCATTAGCAATTTTTATCGCTTCTTCTTCTGTATCAAAAGGAATTACTGCTAATACAGGGCCAAACACTTCTTCACAAGAGATTTTCATATCAGGCTTACAGTCAACAATAGCTGTTGGTTTAACAAATGCACCTTCAGTACCAAAGCGCTCACCACCTGTTAATAAACGTGCCCCTTGACTGGTACCCACACCAACGAAACTTAGAATCTTATTCATATGTTTCTCGTTGATTTGACAACCCATTTGCGTATTAGGGTCTAATGGATCACCTACTTTAACAGACTCAAATTTAGTTTTTAATTGCTCTAAGAACTTATCATAGATAGAACGTTGTACTAATAAACGCGAACCCGCACAACAAACTTGACCTTGGTTAAATAAAATACCAATAGCAGCGCCTTCTACAGCCTTATCCATTTGTGCATCTTCAAACACAATATTCGCTGACTTACCACCTAACTCTAAAGTAGCAGGGATTAATTTTTCAGCCGCTGCCTTAGCCACGTCATAACCAATATCAGTAGAACCTGTAAAGGCTAACTTACTAAAACCTTCGTGATCTAACATATATTGACCAGTGGTAGCACCAGAGCCTGTTAAAACATTCACTACACCCGCTGGTAATACTTCATTTAACACACGTGCTAACTCTATTAAAGAAATGGAAGTTTCACGTGATGGTTTAATAACAATACAGTTGCCTGCTGCTAATGCAGGCGCTATTTTCCAAGCACCCATTAGTAGTGGGAAGTTCCAAGGAATAATTTGCCCAACAACACCAATAGGCTCACTTAAAACAATACTTAATGTATCTTCGTCAATAACATCTGCTTCGTCACTTTGAGCACGAATTACACCTGCAAAATAACGGAAATGATCCACTGAAGCAGGCACATCAACATTCATTGTTTCACGAATAGGTTTGCCATTATCTAATGTTTCTAAAGTAGCAAAACGTTCTGTTTCTTTTTCTAATAAATCAGCAATTTTTAATAATAATGCTGAACGCTCAGCAGGAGAGGTTTTACTCCATGCTGGAAAAGCTTGCCAAGCACTTTTTACAGCTAAATCAACATCAGTCTGGTCAGCTTCTGCTAACACTGCCAATTGTTCACCAGTAGCCGGGTTAACACTTGTAAAGGTCTTACCCGAAGCACCATCTTTCCATTGGCCATTAATCAATAATTGATACTTTTGCTGTGGTTGTAACGATTCCGATAACTCTTTCAATAACTTCATAATTATTCTCCTGTGCTACGATGAAAGAACAATACTACTCCTTATTCATAAATTATTCATCTTCATTATAAATACGTTATAAAAGCTCCTAGCATATCTATGCTATAATCCAATTAAATACCAAATAATCATATTTAACAAATAGTTAGACTTTAATATAAAAGCGAAAAACTATAAATTTTGCATGGTAAAATATCAATAGTTTTGATTATAGAATACTAAGTTTTTACTAAATTAAAACTTACTGTTAATTAAAATAAGTTTTAATTAGCTACATATTCTTACTTAGGATTACATTGTTTCTGGAGCAAATGCTGCTCCATAACGATTACCTGCCACTAATTCTGAGGAGAAAAAGTCTCATCCTAAAGAGCTATAACTAATAAAACCAAGACCTAACTGTTTACAAGTTTCTAAAACTATTCCTTCTGCATCTCGACTCCACAATGAATACTCCATTTGTAATGCAGTAATAGGATGCTCTTGATTTGTCCTTTTTATGGTTTCAGATAATCCCTAATACTTTACCTTGCCTTGCTTAACAAGCTCAGCCATTGCCCCTATAGTTTCTTTGATAGAAATATCAGGGTCAACACAATGTAAATAATATTATTTATATTATCCGAATCGCAAATTCTTGCCTGCCAAACTCAGAGCATTCATTAACTTTTTTAAAACTATTAATTGAATTTAAATCAATTTATTATTGGGAACTTGTTATAATAGACTATAAAATAAACAACTCTTTCCTGATACCACTTGTGGAGTGATCATGTCTTCATCGTATAACGCGCCTGATGCCAAAGGCTTGTTTGGCCCTTTTGGTGGTCGTTATGTTGCTGAAACTTTAATGCCATTGATTTTAGATTTGGATAAAGAATATACAGCAGCCAAAAATGACCCTGCATTTTTAGAAGAATTAACTTATTTTCAAAAAGATTATGTAGGTAGACCTAGTCCACTCTATTTTGCTGAACGTTTAACTGAATACTGTGGCGGTGCGCAAATTTATCTTAAACGTGAAGAACTTAATCACACAGGTGCACATAAGATTAATAATTGTATTGGTCAAATACTGTTAGCCAAACGTATGGGTAAAACACGTATTATTGCAGAAACAGGTGCTGGTATGCATGGTGTAGCTTCAGCAACTGTAGCTGCTCGCTTTGGATTACCTTGTACAGTTTATATGGGCTCTACCGATATCGACCGCCAGCAACCTAATGTATTTCGCATGAAATTATTAGGTGCAGAAGTTATTCCTGTGCAATCAGGTACAGGTACACTCAAAGATGCCATGAATGAAGCACTACGTGATTGGGTAACTAATGTAGCAGATACTTTTTATCTTATCGGTACTGTTGCAGGCCCTCATCCTTATCCAGCAATGGTACGTGATTTCCAAACAGTTATTGGTAAAGAAACTAAACAACAAATGTTAGAAAAGCAAGGTCGCTTACCTGATAGTGTTGTGGCCTGTGTCGGTGGTGGCTCAAATGCTATCGGATTATTCTATCCATTTATTGATGATAAGAATGTACAACTAATTGGTATCGAAGCGGGTGGGCATGGTATTAATACCGACAAGCATGCAGCCAGCCTAACGGCTGGAACACCTGGTGTTTTACATGGTAATCGTACCTATTTATTACAAGACAATGATGGCCAGATTACTGAGGCTCACTCTATTTCTGCTGGTCTTGATTATCCAGGTATTGGTCCTGAACACTCATGGTTACATGAAATTAAGCGTGCAGAATATGTAGTTATCAATGATGATGAAGCAATGGAAGCATTTCAAACTTGCTGTCGTTTAGAAGGTATTATTCCTGCACTAGAATCATCTCATGCACTTGCTGAAGCTATTAAACGTGCTCCTACCTTACCCAAAGATCACTTAATGGTTGTGAATCTTTCAGGACGTGGTGATAAGGATATGCAAACTGTGATGAGTTATATTAAGGAACATCAATTATGAGTCGTATAGTTAATTGTTTTGCTAAGCTTAAACAACAAAATCAAACTGCACTCGTTACATTTATAACAGCAGGCGATCCTGATTACCAAACCTCGTTAAGTCTACTTCAACAATTACCTGCTGCGGGTGCTGATATTATTGAACTAGGAATGCCTTTTACTGATCCAATGGCAGATGGTCCAACTATTCAAAAAGCATCATTACGCGCCTTAGCAAATGGTCATAATCTAGCAAAAACTCTTGAAATGGTTACAGAGTTTCGTCAGCAAAACCAAACAACCCCTATTGTGCTTATGGGATACTTTAACCCCATTCATCACTATGGTGTTGATCGTTTTACTAAAGATGCTGCTAATGCAGGTGTGGATGGTTTAATTATTGTTGATCTACCAGCAGAACATGACAGTGATCTCTGTACACCTGCACAAGCAGTAGGTATCGATTTTATTCGTTTAACTACCCCTACTACTGATGATAAACGTCTTCCACAAGCGTTAAATAATAGTTCAGGGTTTGTTTACTACGTTTCTGTAGCAGGTATTACAGGAGCAGGTAGTGCTACTGAAGAACAAATTATTGAAGCAATGAGTAGACTTCATAGACATACTTCATTACCCATTTGTGTTGGCTTTGGTATAAAAACACCTGAACAAGCCAAAGTTATTGCTAAATTAGCTGATGGTGTAGTAGTAGGCTCAGCCCTAGTAAACCAAATTGAACAAGCCAAAAATAAAGAACAAGCGATCGATGCTGTATTAAAGCTTTGTAATGAATTATCAACAGCCATAAAACAAGTTAACAGATAAAAAAAAGCCCTCTACTAGAGGGCTAAGTATGGCAAACGGTGTTTATTGATAATAAATCATTGGTGGATACTTTTTAGTATTACCTTTTAACATAACACTTATACAGCTTTTAAGAAATGCCACAGAAGTATTACTTACAACTAATTCAACCTGAATATATCGCCAAATATTAATATTGTATTAGGTTTAATTTTGACATTAATATCATGTCTATTAATCCTAACAATTATGGCGATCTTTCCTATAGCATTTATAGGAACTAACATAGTGATGATAGCAATTACTATTGTAATA
>JBEBWU010000166.1:0-5367 GCA_040391985.1 Entomomonas sp.
GTTAGCTTTTCTAATACAACACAGGTTACTTCTGTTGATTGCTGATAAAAATCATGATCATTTACTTGTTCTTGCAACATTTCTAATTCAGATTCTAATGCTTCAATCTTAGCAGGTAATGCATCTAGTTCGCGCTGATCTTTATAACTTAATTTACGCTTTGTAGATTGCTCTTGTGTCACTATTGGCTTAGATGATTGCACAGTAGCTTCACTCACTGTTGCTGTTTGTTTATCATCTTGCACACCTAACAATTTAGGCGAACCACCTTGTCTTAACCAATCATCATAACCACCAATATATTCGATGACTTTACCATCACCTTCAAACACAAGAGTACTGGTTACTACATTATCTAAGAAGACACGATCATGGCTGACAATAAGAACTGTTCCTTGAAAACTATCTAATACTTCTTCTAGCAACTCTAAAGTTTCTATATCTAAATCATTAGTAGGCTCATCCAGTACCAATAAGTTAGCAGGCTTACTAAAAAGTTTAGCCAATAATAATCGCGCTCGCTCACCACCTGACAATGCCTTTACAGGTGTTCTTGCTCGTTGTGGGCTAAATAAGAAATCACCTAAATAGCTCAATACATGTCTTTCTTGACCTGCAATATTGATAAAATCACGCCCTTCAGCAACATTATCTAATACTGTCTTTTCTTCATCCAATTGATTACGTAGTTGATCAAAATAAGCAATTTCTAGCTTTGTTCCATGTTTTACCTGCCCATTATTAGGCGCTAACTCACCCAATAATAATTTTAATAACGTTGTTTTACCGGTACCATTCGCACCTAATAAGCCAATACGATCACCTCGTTGAATAATCAACGAAAAATCCTTTACCTGTGGCTTATCTTCATAACCAAAGCTAATATTATCTGCAATAATAACTTGCTTGCCTGATTTCTCAGAACTATCTAATTGGAAACTTGCTTTACCTTGCACATTTCTACGTTCAGCACGCTCTTGCCTTAAAGCCTTTAAAGCACGTACACGTCCTTCATTACGAGTACGCCTTGCTTTAATTCCTTGCCTAATCCACACCTCTTCTTGAGCCAATTTTTTATCAAATAAGGCATTAGCTGTTTCTTCAGCAGCTAATTGCTGTTCCTTATGCACTAAAAAACTTGCATAATCACCTTTCCAATCAATCAAATAACCACGATCTAACTCTAAAATACGTGTAGCTAAATGCTGTAAAAAGCTACGATCATGGGTTATAAATAAAATCGCCCCTTTAAAATCCATCAAGGCATTCTCTAACCAATTAATTGCCCCTATATCTAAATGGTTAGTTGGTTCGTCTAATAGCAATAAGTCTGGCTCAGCCACCAGTGCTTGCGCTAGTAAAACTCTACGACGCCAGCCACCAGATAATTCTGCTAATTTTTTATCTGCTGGTAACTGTAATCTTGTTAAAGTGGTGTCTACTAACTGTTGTAATCGCCAGCCATCTTTCGCTTCTAATTGTTGTTGAACTTGCATTAACTGCTGCAAATCGTCATCATTATTAATATGTTGGCTTAAATGATGATAACGAGCTAATAGCTCTCCTACCCCTGTTAAACCTTCAGCCACCACATCAAACACAATGCGATTATCTGCTTTAGGCAACTCTTGAGGTAACTCCCCAATCTTTAGCCCAGGCGCTCGCCATATCTCACCATCATCAGGCTGATTAACTCCTCTAACTAAGCTCAATAAACTAGACTTACCTGTACCATTACGACCAATAATACAAACACGCTCGCCCTTTTCTATTTGCCATGAAACCTTATCCAATAAAGGTGTCATACCGTAAGCCAATGATACATCAGTAAATTTCAGCAATGTCATAGTTATCTCCAAACATCAAGCCAGATAGTTTAACAGGCATTACTTATAACCAAAACTAGCAATCAATAATTTGTATTATTTAAGTATTCGCAAATTCTTAATCAGCAAGGTAAGCTATAGTATTTTAATGAAATATAAAGGTCTAACACTATTATGGCTAACGCATTGATTCGCTATGTGTCTACTGTAAGCTGCTTATTATTAGCCAGCTTTACTTTGCAAGCAGCCACTTTAGAAGAACAACGTAACTATTTTGATCAAGCGAAAGCTGCATTAGATAAAAATAATCCGCTTGTTTACTATAGCCATAAAAAAGCATTACAAGGTTACCCATTAGAACCCTATCTTGCCTACTTAGAACTCAATAAACGTATAAAACTTGCTTCTGATGAAGAAGTAATAATGTTTGTAAAAAAGCATCAAGATTTACCACAAACTCGCTGGCTAGAAATGCGTTGGTTACGTTTAGTAGCAGCAAGAGGTGATTGGGATACATTTTTAAAGTACTATCAGCCTGATACCTTTTCTGAACTTGATTGTTTTTACGGACAATACCTCTATCAAAATAAACAAACAACTAAAGCAAATGAATTAGCAGAAAGACTCTGGTTAAAACCTCATTCCCAACCCAATGCTTGTGATGTAGTGTTCAATTATTGGGAAAAACAAGGCAAAATGACTGCTGACATGCGTTGGCAGCGCCTAAAAATGGCTCTTGAAGCAAAAGAGTATCGATTAGCTAACCACATTGTAGGGCTATTACCTGCTTCATTAACTGAACAAGGTAAAGAGTTTACCTATGTAGCTAAAAACCCTGCATTAATCGCTAAAACCCAAAATTTTCAGGGTAAAGATAAAATTACTGGAGATATTGTTGGTTTAGGGCTAAGACGTTTAGCACGCCAAGATCCAGAACAAGCATTATCATTACTACAATACTATGGGACTCGTTTACAATTTTCTGATGACCAAAAAGTTGCTTTAGCTAATGATATAGGCTTAACTTTTGCACGTCGTTATGATGCTCGAGCATTACCTATTTTAGCAAAATATGATGCCAACCTAGACCATGATGATGTCAGTGAATGGCATGTAAGATTATTACTACGCCTAGGCCGTTGGCAACAGGCACAAGAATTAATTGATCGGTTACCTGAGCAACTAGCCCAAACTAATCGTTGGAAGTATTGGAAAATTAGGGTAGCACAATATATAAACCCTAAAGATCCTAAAATTACAGAGCAATATAATCAACTTGCTCAACAAAGAGACTTCTATGGCTTCCTAGCCGCACAACGGGTCAACGCTAGCTATCAATTTAATCACCAGCCTATTATTGTTAATAATAGTATGGTGTTAAAAATAAAGAACATGCCTGCTATACAAAGAGCTATAGAGTATTTGTATAAGGGAATGGATAATGAAGCTTGGATTGAATGGCATAACCTTACACGCAATCTTTCTAAACAAGAGATGCTTGCCCTCTCACAATTAGCCTATGATATGAATCTTTATTTCTATGCAATACGTACCTTGGCTATTACTAGTTATTGGGATGATTTAACTATCCGCTTCCCTATTGCGTATAAAGATATTCTTGTTAAAGAGGCTGATAATCGGAGTATTAGTCCTAACTGGGCTTTTGCTATTATGCGTCAAGAAAGTGCATTCAATGATCGAATTAAATCACATGCTGGCGCTATGGGATTAATGCAGCTTATGCCTGCTACAGCAAAAGAGACTGCTAAGAAATTTGATATTCCATTAGCAAAACCTCAAGAGGCATTAAACCCTAATACTAATATACAATTAGGTACCGCTTTCTTAGGACAAATGTATGGACGTTTTCAGAATAATCGTATCTTGGCCTCTGCTGCTTATAATGCAGGTCCAGGCAGAGTGAGACAATGGCTACAAAATGCCAACAATGTAGATTTTGATGTATGGATAGAAACCATACCTTTTAATGAAACCCGTCAATATGTGCAAAATGTATTATTCTATTCAGTTATCTATGGTCATAAATTAAATATCCCACAAGTATTAATTGAAGACCATGAAATGAATTTTGCCTCAAATAAATAAAGCAGCCTAAGCTGCTTTATTTATTTCATTCTATATAAACTATTGTTTATTTGCGCCACAGTCACTTACTACTTGAAGCATTTTAGTCTCAACATTTTTAAACTTAGTAATATCTTCTTGAGTAATGCTTTGTGGTGGTGTTAATAATAAATCCCACTCATCTTTTGCTAACTTGTCATCAAAGTTTTTAATGGAACATTCGCAAGATTTTTCAGTATTGCCACTTTGTAAACAACCCGTTTTTAATTCTTGTAAAACAGCTTCTTTTGTTAATGTTGGCGTACTTGGCGTCTTTTCTGCCCATGCTGTTGCACAAGTAAGCATTGTTGCCACAACTAATAACTTTAATTTCATAGTTTTTGCCTTTATATATGCTGATAAAAAAGCATACTATAAATAATCCCAACTAATTAAGCCAATTGTTTACAACTAATTAATGATACATATTAAAAGATATCCCCAAGAAATATACTATAATCAAACTAATAGTTTATTTTTAAAAAGCATTAGCATAGTGCAGATAATGCTAATCTACGTTAGAATACAGAAGTTATTACTTATTAAATGGAATAAATACTTTGCTAAAAGCATTAAAGAATTTTTTTACTAAAAAACCAGCTACTCCCCCTCAACAAGGGGCTAATAAAGTTCCATCTGAAAACGCTTCACAACAAAAGAATAAACAGAAAAAAACACCCCATAAAAAGCCTCGTGTTAAAAAGCAACAATCAACCAATAAGAAGCCAACAAGTACTCCAATAATTGAGTGGCAGGTAGAAGATTTTGTTGTAGAACCACAAGCTGGCAAGACTCGTTTTCATGATTTATTCCTATCAAACTCTTTAATGCATGCCATACACGATCTTGGTTTCACTTATTGCACACCTATTCAAGCAGGTGTACTAGGCCATACGTTAAAAGGACTAGACTGCATAGGACAAGCACAGACAGGAACAGGAAAAACAGCAGCTTTCCTTATTTCTATTATTGCTCAATTAGAAGAAACCCCACCACCTACTGAACGTTATATGGGTGAACCCAGAGCTTTAATCATTGCCCCAACTAGAGAGCTTGTTATACAAATAGCAAAAGAAGCACAGACATTAACAAAATACACATCCCTTAATGTCATGAGTTTTGTTGGTGGAATGGACTTTAACAAGCAATTGAGGCAAATAGAAAGTAATTATTGTGATATTTTGGTAGCAACACCCGGTCGTTTATTAGATTTTCAGCAACGCAATGAAATTCATTTAGACATGTTAGAAATACTTGTTCTTGATGAAGCTGATCGAATGTTAGATATGGGTTTTATTCCTCAAGTAAGACAAATTATTCGCCATACGCCTCACAAACGAGATAGACAAACCCTATTTTTCTCTGCCACTTTCACCGATGATGTAATGGATTTAGCTAAACAATGGACCACTGATCC
>JBEBWU010000167.1:0-5362 GCA_040391985.1 Entomomonas sp.
GGCTATAGAAATTCCTCCTAACTTTGCTAGAAAAGTTGAACGAGGAGATCAAGCTGAAATTGGTGTGTGGATTGATGGCGCTATGCCAATGCGTGCTGAGACTGTTCGTGGCTATGTACAAGGTATTCATTCACAATGGTTACAAGAACAAGCAAGAGAACGACAAGGACAGGAAGTTAAAGGTAATGCTGGTATAGAAATACGTTATCGTTACAACCCTGATGTAAAAAGTTTACCTGCGATGGTGCCTGCTGTCATTCCCATTTTGCTGCTTATGTTACCTGCGATGGTAGCAGCCCTCTCTGTTGTGCGTGAAAAAGAATTGGGCTCTATTCTTAATTTATATGTTACCCCCATGTCTCGAGTAGAGTTTTTAATTGGTAAACAAATTCCCTATATTATTCTATCAATGGTTAGTTTTTTTATACTGCTATTAATGGCGCTAATAATATTCGATGTACCTATTAAAGGCAGCTTCCTAACTTTATGCTTTGCGGCATTTCTATATTGTATTGTTGCCACAAGCTATGGCTTATTGGCTTCCACCATTACTCGCAGTCAAGTTGCTGTTATTTTTTTAACTGTACTATTAACACTCGTTCCTGCGGTTCAATTTGCAGGTGTTATTAACCCTGTTAGCTCGCTTGAAGGAGGTGGCCGAGTAATAGGTGAATATTTTCCTACTACTTATATGCTATTAGTTAGCCGTGGCATATTCAATAAAGCACTTACCTTCTCAGATTTATATAGCTCAATTAATATGTTATTGGCTATGATTCCTGTGCTATTAGGAATCAGTATTTTATTATTAAAAAAACAGGATAGCTGATTTATGCAAAAACTTATCAATATTTATCAGCTTGGTATGAAAGAGTTATGGGGATTAGCACGTGATCCCGTTATGTTAGTGTTAATTGTTTATTGTTTTACAGCTTCTATCTATACAGCAGCCACCTCTATTCCTGACACACTAAAATTAGCCTCTGTTGCCATAGTAGATGAAGATGACTCTCCTTTATCTAGACAAATTATTAGTGCCTTCTACCCTCCTTTATTTAATGAACCTACTAAAATTTCTTTAAAAGAAATGGACTCAGGTATGGATGAGGATAAATACACTTTTGTACTTAATATTCCTCCTTACTTCCAAAGAGATGTACTAAAAGGAGAATCACCTGATATTCAATTAAATGTTGATGCAACCCGAATGAGTCAAGCATTTACAGGTAGTGGCTACATTCAACAAATTGTATTAGATGAAATTAATGAGTATGTACAACGCTATCGTGCTTCTGACACAGCAACTGTTGATTTAGCATTACGCACTAGTTTTAATCCTAATTTAACCCATGCATGGTTTGGTTCAGTAACAGAAACTATTAACATGGTAACTATTCTCTCTATTATTCTAACAGGCGCTGCCTTAATGCGAGAGAGAGAACATGGCACTATTGAACATTTACTCGCAATGCCTGTTACACCTTTTGAAATTATGTCTTCTAAAATCTGGTCAATGGGATTAGCGGTTTTAATTGCAACCAGCGGCTCGCTAATACTTATTGTAGAGATGGCACTTAAAGTGCCTATTATAGGTTCTAAATGGTTATTTTTATGTGGTGCTGCACTGCATTTATTTGCCACTACTTCAATGGGTATTTTCTTAGCAACAGTTGCCCGTAGCATGGCGCAATTTGGTATGTTATTAATGCTAATTTTATTACCACTACAAATGCTATCAGGTGGAAGTACTCCTCGAGAAAGTATGCCTGAGTTTGTACAATATATTATGCTAATTGCTCCTACAACTCACTTTGTAGAATTAGGCCAAGCCATTTTATTCCGAGGTGCAGGTATTGAAACAGTATGGGTACCTTTTTTATGGTTAACCATCTTAGGTCTTAGTTTTTTCACTTTTGCACTAGCACGTTTTAGAAAAACCATTACTCAAATGACATAATTAATTAAATTAACATGTTACCTAGCAAAAACCATAATTACTCTAATTTGAGTAATTATAGGCCTATCTTTGCCAAAAAAGCTAAAAATCGCCCCCCATTTAAAGACCTTTTGTTTCTTAAAATATTACCTAATATATTAATATTATTAGTATATTATACCAAAGTATAGGTTTTGTATTATCTTTTAATTGGTATCCTTAATAGCAGTTTTTAATAGGAATATAGGGAGTATTAGGATGATCAGTAAAATTAATGAAAAAACTTTTTATTCATTAATAAAAAAGGGACTAAGAGATAAAAAAACACTATCATTATTTACTTTGAATAATAATATCTCAAATAAAAAATTCTATTTTTTTACAACACTGATTAACAAAATACTCCATCCTTATCACTATACATTCTTAAATAGTCGATATATCAGACTTATCAATCAACCTATTACGTTGAAAAAATTATTTAGTTCTGAATATAACCAGACCTAAGAGCGTCCTTTTTTTTTATTTGCTCAAACTAATACTTTAAATAATTTTTGGTTTTAGCAAAACATTATCCAATTCCTTTGATATCAGCTTCAATAATAAACATGATGATTATCAGTACATCAATGTAGTTTTACTATATTTTAGTATTTATAGGTTATATAAAAATGAGCAATGTTAAACTGACCCCTTATCAGTCAATTTTCTATTATGAATGGTTATCTAATCCTTTACGCAGTGATTATAATATTGTGATAGACAATACTGTTTTAGGTAAGGTAGATGTACAACGATTTACTGATAGTTTTAATAAAATATTTAATGAACATTTTATAACACGTCATACTATTTCTAATCAGCCTGAGGATATTTTTTGGGTTCCCTCTCCTCCCACTCCAAATGCTATTACTTATCATGATGCCCCATTAACGGATGAAGAACTTCATGACATTGTTGCATCTCCCTTTAATTTAGAAAAAGATAAATTAGGTAGGATACACCTAATCAAATTGGCAAATGAACAATATCGAATGATATTCGTATTTCATCATATTGTTGTTGACGGTATTAGTACTCAAGAGATTTGGGAGAAGTTTCGGCAATATTATAATGGTGTTAATTATGAAGTTCCTACCCTTGAAATACAAACAACAATGCATCAGGAGCTTTATAATACTTATCAACAAATTTTTGATCAGCAAGAAGAACAAATACGATCTTTCTGGAAAGAGCACTTAAAAGATGTACAAAGTATAGATCTATCTTTTTTAAAAACAACTAATGTACAACCTAAAAAACAAAGCATACCTTTCATCACCGAGTATTTATTTAGTTATGATGAGCAAGTTGATAAGCAACTAAAAACTCTACGTCGTAAATATAAAATTACTACTTATATGTTTGGCCAGTTTGTAATGGCTTTACTACTGCATAAGATGACAAGACAAACCAATATTCCTCTTGTTTATCCAGTTGCTATGTTAGAAGGTAAAGATTTATTTTATGGTGCTCATGTTAATACATTATTAATTAATTACCATTTTGATGATAACACCACCTTACAATCTGTTATTAATAACATTACCAAGTACTATAAAGACCTTAAAAAATCTAGTGGTAAGTATTTACCTATCTATGAGATTATGTCTTATGTTGATAATCCTAATATTTTAGATATTGCTTTTGTACAAACCTTTTTCCGCGACCATCAAACTCATCTTAATGGCATTCATGGTGAAAAAATAAATCATGAATTACAAATAGACTTATCTAACAAATTAATTTTTGAACAGGAAGAACATAATAATCATATTAATTATCGCGTCAAATTTGATGATCAACAACTAGACAAACACCTTGTTCAGCAATTTATTCGGCTGTATCAAAAACTATTTATTCAATTGCTAGACTATCTGGTTAATGACCTTACCCATACCCTAACAAAAGATATTAATTTATTAGATAAAGAAACCTATCAAGAACTTATCTATTCTAAAAATAATACTCAGCAACCTTATGCTAATGACAAAACAGTTGTCCAATTATTCGAACAACAGGTTCAAAAAAATCCTCATAACATTGCCGTTATTTTTAATCAAAAAGAGCTATCTTATGAGTTACTCAATCAGCAAGCAAACCTATTAGCTCATCACTTACTAACAACTTACAAGATTCAACCTGATGACCTTATAGGATTATACTTAGATCGCTCTGAACAAATCATAGTGTCTATTTTAGCTATCCTTAAAGCAGGTGCTGCTTATGTTCCTATGGATCCAGAAGCGCCTGATGAGCGTAATGGCTTTATTATGCAAGATGCTAAACTGAAAGCGGTCATTACTCAGGACTACTTCCAAAACAAAGTAAATAAATTAGCATTACAAATACCTGTACTGTGTATTGACCAACAAGCTTTTGTGAATTCATTAACACACTATCCAACACATAATCCTATAACCAACACCACTCCAAACAATCTAGCTTATGTAATTTATACCAGTGGCACAACAGGTAATCCAAAAGGTACATTGATTGAACATCATAATATTAATCGCTTAATCATTAATGCGAATTATGTTGAAATTAACCAGGATGACCGTTTATTAAGTGTTTCTGGTTATCAATTTGATGCCTCTACTTATGATATTTTTGGTTCTTTACTCAATGGTGCAGCTTTAGTTATAACAACTAAAGACAATTTATTAAATTTAGAACTATTTAATAAATTAATTGATGACTATAAGATTACTAATTTCTTTGCTACTACAACCCTTTTTCATACACTCGTTGATGCTGAATTAACCAATCTAGCCAAATTAAAATATATATTGTTTGGCGGTGAAGCGGTTTCTGCAGTTCATGTTAACAAATTTAGAAAACTTTACCCTCAGGTTAACTTAGTTAATGGTTATGGCCCTACTGAAACGACTACATTTGCTGTAGCCTATCTCGCCAATCGAGCAAATGTTCCTTTTGATCATAATGTTCCAATTGGCGTACCACTCACCAATACAACTGTTTATATATTAGATGAGCAAATGCAGCCTGTTCCTATTGGTGCTATAGGTGAGCTTTATATTGGTGGTGCAGGTGTGGGTCGTGGTTATTTAAATAACCCTGAAATGACGAATAAGGTATTTATTAATAATCCTTTTCAAACCAATCAAGAAAAAGCTCAAGGTTATAACAGTAGATTATATAAAACAGGAGACCTTGTACGTTATTTAGCAGATGGTACTATCGAGTATATTGGCCGTAATGATTTCCAAGTTAAAATCCGTGGTTTTAGAATTGAATTAGCAGAAATTGAAGCTCGTTTAAACAATTACCCTAATATAAAACAGTCCACTGTTCTAGCCTTAAACAGTAGCACAGATAATAAATATTTAGCTGCATATTATGTGGCTGATGAAGCAATTGTTG
>JBEBWU010000168.1:0-5352 GCA_040391985.1 Entomomonas sp.
TGTTGCAGTATTAGATAACATCCCTTGAATACTTTTTAATGACTGTTCAGCACTATTTTCTTGAATAAACCCAATCAATGCATTAATAACAGTCACACCAAGAATAACGGCCGTGTCAACCCAATGCCCCATAATGGATGTAATAACAGCCGCCACCAGTAAGATATAAATTAAAGTGTCATTAAAATGAGCTAAAAAGCGCAGTAGCGGATGCTTAGATTTTTTTTCTGGCAGAGTATTTTTACCATACTCGAGTAATAAATCATCGACTTGGCTTATTGCTAATCCTTGTTTTGATGTATTGAGTCGTTTGACTACTTCTTCCGCTTCGAGCTGATACCAAGCCTTATCAGTATTTTGCTGGGTCATTTTGTTCATAAATACCAATCTTTCTAGCGATATATGGATGTTTAAATTATACGTTTTTTACAACTTAGCACATTTAAATTATTAATTACATTAATCATTATGCTAATAACTTATTGTTTTAATAGAAATAATACATCTAACAAATTGTAACCCTATATGTAACATTACAACATATTAATCAATTAACTTCACTATGTGTACTACTAAAATCAAGTATCTAACAACAGCTATGGCTATTGATTAATTAATTCAAGTCTGTAAACTTATCAATACTCTTGTCGGGGCGCCTTATGGCTGAGATTGGCAGTTGCCTTGTCCCGTTGAACCTGATCAGGTTAATACCTGCGTAGGGAACAAGTGAATACAACTCTATGGATTTATTCAATCTTTTGGTTGTATACATGCCTTGCTCACTCTTCAGGTTCACCTCCGTGATTAACAATAAACTATAGGTGGTGACCATTATGCAAAAAACCTCTCTAAACCCTTTAAGTCAATCAGCTCAAGTTGATACTAATTCAGTACAACCTTTCCCCAACTCACAAAAAATATATGTACAGGGTTCAAAAGCAGATATCCAAGTACCAATGAGGGAGATCTCTGTAGCTAAAACACCAACTTCACTAGGTAATGAATATAATCCACCGGTTACTGTTTATGATACTTCAGGCCCTTATACTGATCCCAATATCACTATAGATATTCGTAAAGGATTAGCAGACATTCGCTCAACGTGGTTAGAGCGTCGTCAAGATACAGAGCAACTGACCTCCCTTAGCTCGCAATTTAGTCAGCAACGATTAGCCAATGCTGAGTTACAAGCTATGCGCTTTGGACTGACCCATACACCAAGAAAAGCTAAGTCAGGCCAAAATGTAACTCAAATGCACTATGCTCGAAAAGGTATTATTACTGATGAAATGGAATATGTAGCTATTCGAGAAAATTTAAAACTGCAACAACAACTAGAAGCAGGCGTTTATAACAATCAACATGCTGGACAAAGTTTTGGCGCTAGCATACCAAAGCAAATAACACCTGAATTTGTTCGCCAAGAAATCGCTAGAGGTAGAGCGATTATTCCCGCCAATATTAACCATGTTGAATTAGAACCAATGATTATTGGTCGTAATTTTTTAGTGAAGATTAACGGCAATATTGGTAATAGTGCCTTAGGCTCTTCCATTGAAGAAGAAGTAGCCAAACTAACATGGGGGATTCGTTGGGGTGCAGACACTATTATGGATCTTTCTACAGGTAAATATATTCACGAAACCCGTGAATGGATTATTCGCAATAGCCCAGTACCTATTGGTACAGTACCAATCTATCAAGCTTTAGAAAAAGTAGGTGGCAAAGCAGAAGATTTAACATGGGAGTTATTTAGAGACACTCTAATTGAACAAGCAGAACAAGGCGTCGATTACTTTACAATTCATGCAGGTTTAAGGTTACACCATATCCCATTAACGGCAAAACGTTTAACAGGTATTGTCTCTCGTGGCGGCTCTATTATGGCAAAATGGTGCCTTGCTCACCATCAAGAGAACTTCCTTTATACTCACTTTGAAGATATCTGTGAGATTATGAAAGCCTATGATGTTAGCTTCTCCTTAGGTGATGGTTTACGCCCGGGCTCTGTGGCTGATGCTAATGATGCAGCACAATTTGGTGAACTAGAGACACTAGGTGAATTAACCAAGATCGCATGGAAACATGATATACAAACCATTATCGAAGGCCCTGGCCATATTCCCATGCATTTAATTAAAGAAAATATGGATAAACAATTAGCTTGTTGTGATGAGGCTCCCTTCTATACCTTAGGCCCACTAGTTACTGATATTGCGCCTGCCTACGATCATATTACCTCTGGTATTGGTGCAGCGATGATTGGTTGGTATGGTTGTGCAATGCTTTGCTATGTCACCCCTAAAGAACATTTAGGACTACCCAATAAAGAAGATGTAAAAACAGGGATTATTACCTATAAAATTGCAGCCCATGCAGCCGATTTAGCGAAAGGTCATCCTGGTGCGCAAATAAGAGACAATGCACTATCTAAAGCACGCTTTGAGTTCCGTTGGGAAGACCAGTTTAATTTAGGGCTAGATCCTGACACTGCCAGAAGCTTTCATGATGAAACATTACCCAAAGACTCTGCAAAAGTGGCTCATTTCTGTTCCATGTGTGGCCCTAAATTTTGCTCGATGAAAATCACTCAAGAAGTTCGTGATTATGCAGCTAAACAAGAAACAATTGCTGTAAAAGAAATAGAACAGAAAATGCAGGAAAAGTCTGTAGAGTTTAAACAACAAGGTGGCAAAATTTATTCAGAAATTTAATGCATAATGATAAAAGAGGGGTAATTAGTCCCTCTTTTATCCTACTAATAATTAGCGGTTAAAACGCATAAACAAGTCTAAATTGCAGAGCATTATCTATCTTAGCACCTTCCCTAATACTGATATCTTTTAACCATTGCGCTTGCACCCCTACTTTTGGAGTGACCATCGTTGCTAGGGTAAACATAAAGGTACTATTATTATGGCTAGTCGCGATACTTTCGTCATCTAATCGTTCTTTAGCGCCCCAATTCTGGCGGAATGTAATAGCTGCATGGGTACTTTCTGTAAAGTTATAACGCCAGTGATTTTGTATTTGGAATAAAGGTCTTTTCTGCGAATGTGTTTTTCGCTGCTTGGTATAGAATTCTGTTTCACCTACCAACTCAAAAGTTACTTTATCAGTTAATCCTTTTACATAACCTACCTGAAGATCTGCTGCCCAACGATTATTACTTAATGCATAACCTTTGTTTTTATCCCTACCTGTAGGAGCTGTTATAAATGCAGACCATCCTAGGTATTCATTTTGTTCAGGGCGATTAATTGTCCATAATGTGGCGCCAACTGAAATATCACCTATACCTGCATATTTATCATCCGTTAAGCCATTTTTTTGACGTCCAACAGGAATAAGTATCTGTGGATCCCATACATAACCTGTGTTAAAAAACTCAGTAAAATGTATAAGCCTAACAATCCCTAAATTAAGTTTCATATCTAGGCCTTTAACTGATTTCTTACCTCCTGAATAAGCATCATTAGCCCACGCATTTTGTTGATAAAGCATCACCATATTAGTACCTTTGGGTGCAGCAACATAATCAGCAGGGTCAATTTTAATATCAGCAAAACTAGGAAAAGACATACCACAAACTGCTAAAACACCTATACAACATAGATTATTTTTCATTATATTTACCTATGCAATTGTTATAGTTATTAAATCCATTATTTTTCGATGTATTGCAATACTGATAATAGTCTGTTCTTTTTATAAAAACAATCTTTCTCTACATTAATAGAAATATATTAAATCCTAAATAATCTAATAAGCCATTCTATAGGCTGTTATAATTTACGTTTAATTATTTAATATCACTCACAATGAGGAGATAAAAGTGAATATTGGTGAAATTAGTAAAAAACGTTTTACTACAAAAAAATATGACGCTAGCAAAAAGATTCCTGAAGATCAGTTAAAACAATTACTTACTGTTTTACGTTATAGCCCTTCCTCAGTAAATTCACAGCCTTGGCATTTTTTTGTTGTTAATTCTGATGCTGGTAAACAAAAAATCCTACCAGGTATTGCTGAATTCAACCATGATCGCATTACCAATGCATCTCATATCGTTATATTCTGTGCGAAAACTCAAATGCCAGAAGAACACTTACAAGCTATTTTGAATCAAGAAGACAAAGATGGCCGTTTTGCTAATGAAGAGATTAAAAAAGCTAATGATGGTGGTCGTCACTTCTTCGTAGGTTTGAATAATAACTCACCAGAGCAATTATTTAATTGGGAAAGTAAGCAAGTTTATATTGCTTTAGGTAACTTAATGTTAGCAGCCGCTACCTTAGGTATAGATTCAACGCCTATTGAAGGCTTTGATCAACAAAAACTTGATGAAGTATTAGGCTTAAAAGAAAAAGGGCTTTCTAGCGTAGTGGTAGCTAGCCTTGGTTATCACGCTGCAGATGATTTTAATAGTAAATTACCTAAGTCTCGTTTCCCTGAAGAACAAATCTTCACCTTTATGTAATAACTAATAATAAGCCACTTTTAAAGTGGCTTATTATTATCCCTCTCATACACACCTTATTATTACCAACCACCTCCTATCTTTAAATACCTTGCTGCCCTTAGCAAAAATAAAAACACATGAATCTACTAGAATTCTTATAGATAATGATACTCAATAACTATTGCAAATAATAATTTTTATCATTTAGAATGTGCGCTTTTTAATTACCATTCAAAATTCAAGGTAAGGTTACCCTCCTCATGTCTTGTATTCTCAACTCAGTAACTATGCTTCAAAATAATCCTATAAGAAAAGGAATTCTATTAGCAATCCTTATTCAGCCCCTCTTATGGGGAGGTATAGTTAAAGCTGAAGAGCAGATAACACCATCAGAAAACTCAACAGACACAACTGAAAACACCTTACAAATGGATACCTTTACGATTAGTGCAGATGCTTCTTCTCGAGGTTTAAGTGAGGCCTACTCAGGTGGACAAGTAGCTCGTGGTGCCCGTATGGGGATTTTGGGAAATCAAGACATGATGGACTCCTCATTTGTAAGCACTGCCTATACCTCTAAAATGATTCAGAATACACAAGCACGTAGTGTTGCAGACGTGGTGCGTAATGATCCTAGTGTACAAGTGGCGCGAGGCTTTGGTAACTTTCAAGAAGTGTATGTAATACGTGGCTTTCCTATTTATTCAGACGATATGATGTATAACGGACTATATGGCATTCTACCCCGTCAGTATGTATCTACTGAACTTGTAGAACGGGTTGAAGTATTCCGTGGTGCTAATGCCTTCTTAAATGGAGCAGCTCCAGGTGGAAGTGGTATAGGTGGCGCAATTAATTTACTACCTAAAAGAGCAGGTAATGAACCATTA
>JBEBWU010000169.1:0-5346 GCA_040391985.1 Entomomonas sp.
TTAGAGATATCTATGAATATAGCTCAATTCATCAATTAGTAAGTCAATTAAAACACCGACTTAATCAAACAACACCTACCTCTCAAAATGAACCTATTCATGAGCTACAAAATGATGTAAAACTTTTACCTGATACTGATTTCTCTGCAGGTTTTAGTATTACACAGTTAACTCAACCACAACATATTTTCCTCACAGGTGCTACAGGATTTGTAGGCATCCATCTACTAATGGAACTACTCAATACCACTTCAGCGTCCATTCATTGTGTTATTAGAGGGAAAAATGCTGAACTAACTCTTTCACGTCTACAGCAGGTAGCTAAACGTTATCAAGTTAATATTTCCAAAGAGGTTTGGCAAAGAGTACATGTCTATGCTGGGGATCTTGCTGAACCGAATTTCAATTTAACTGTGGAACAGTACCAAAAACTTAGTCAGATAGTTGACATTATTTATCACTCTGCAAGCGCTGTTAACTTTATTCAGCCTTACTCTTATATGAAAAAAGATAACGTAGAAGGGTTACAACAAATTATTACTTTTGCTGCCAATACCAGAGTTAAACCATTAATATTACTTTCCACTATTTCTGTTTATAGTTGGGGACATCTTCATACAGGTAAAACAATGATGTATGAGAATGATAATATTGACCAAAACTTACCAGCAGTAGCTACTGATATTGGCTATGTTCGCAGTAAATGGGTTATGGAAAAAATCGCTGATTTAGCTGCTTCTCAAGGGCTGCCTCTAATGACATTTAGGTTAGGTTACGCCACATGCCACAGCCGTACAGGGATGTTTGCTAACTATCAATGGTGGGGAAGATTAATTAAAACCTGCTTAACACATCAAGCAATGCCAAACCTAGATAATCTACGTGAAGGTTTAACTACGGTAGATTATATGGTTGAGTCCATTGCAGCTATTTCTCGTATGCCAGACGCTTTAGGTAAAAAATTTAACCTGATTGCATCACCAGAAAAGAACCTTACCTTAAAAAACTTTTTCCAATTGCTGGAAAATTACTTTGGATACCAATTTAAGGAAGTGTCATTTCCAAACTGGGTAGCACTTTGGGAAAATAATCGTGATGCTCCTCTTTATCCATTGCTTAGCATGTATAAGGATGTTATGTACGATAATCAGTGCGTTATAGAACTTTACCAAAATACTTATAAATGGGACTGTAGTAATGTGCAACAATACCTTGCTAATACTTCTATTAAAGAACCTATCTTTGATAAAGATCTTTTAGAAGTATATATGGCAAATATTGTTAACCTCAAATAAGTAGACATTTATTTGTAGGAGCTTTTTAAATAAACATATAGTGAGCTATTAAAATTTGCTTCATATAAAATTAATACTCACTATGATCTCAACTAATTTTCATAGGTCATATAAGTGACGTAACTAACAATGTAATTAGCTTCATCAGATAGCTAATATACTTAACATCACCCCTGATTACCTACTACAGTAAAAGTTAATAGGTCAGTTTGATTTAATAGAGTTATTAGACAAAAAGTCTTCTATAAATGATATTACAGTAAGTATTAATATAGATCACTTTTTTATTTTTGATGTGATCTATTGTATATATTTCTAAGTTTGTCCTTCCTATTCAACTTAGATGCTATAATTATGAAATAGAAAGCCCTATATATTTGCTTTATTGTTTGGTATATAGGGTTTTCTCTATTTGAGAGAACCACTTTTAGAACCATAAGAACCATCCCCACGCGGGGGAAATGGTGCTTTACATTTTGCACAGTCTAACGCCTTGTTAATCAGCCAATACAGCGGAAAAAGTGAACGCTTAGCGCACACCCCCACGCGCGAGAAAATAATACTTATATAATTTTGTCAGTGCATAAAAAAGAAAACAATTATGTGGACTAATTTCTATCAAATATAAAAAACTTAATCAACTGTCATAGTTTGAAGTTACTGTATTATGTAGTTTACGCTCAATATATTCTGCAAAAAAAAGTCCCATTTCAAATAACAGATAAGTAGGAATACCTAACATAAGTTGGCTAACAATATCAGGTGGGGTTAAGATAGCGGCTAGAATAAGAATGATCACTATTGCATAGGGTCTTTTATTTTTAAGAGTAGTGGTTGAAATAATGCCAAATTTAACCGCGATAAGTACCACTAAAGGTATTTCAAACATTATTCCAAAAGCAATAATTAACATACCACACAGGCTTAGAAAGCTAGCCAATCCTAGCATTGGTTGTAAGTTGGGTGTAGCAAAGCCCGCTGAGAACTTCATAACCATTGGTAAAATTAAGGATATACAGAAAACTACCCCTAATAAAAATAACAAGCTTGATAAAAAAACAGCAATTTTAAGTGTGGTTTTTTCATTATCATAAAGCGCAGGTAATAAAAACTCCCACACGCGCCAGATGATATAAGGAAAGGCAATAATAAACGCAATGATAGCGCCTAGCTTAAGTTGAATAATAAATACTTCTAATGGTGCAAAGTACTTTAGAGTACCCAATTCCTCTGGAAAGCTCCACGCCACGAGCCAATTAATGGCCTCGGGCGCTAACCAAAAACCTACAGGAAAAACAATAACCACTGCTAATATACAGTGTATTAGCATTTTGCGTAGATCATTAATATGATCTATAAGGTTTTGTTCTTTACTCACTCTTGGTTTACCTTTGTTTCAGCCTCAGCACGTTTCTCAACGGTTTCCATTAGGTCTGCTGATTCTTTTTGGAATACTTCTTTGGCTTTTTTGTATTCATTAGAAGCTTTGCCTAATGCTTTTGCTAACTCAGGAATTCTTTTGGCACCAAATAGCAACAGTATTACTACTAAGATTAGTAGTATTTCAGTAAATCCAATAGACATAGTCTTCTCCTCGTTGTTTTAAAAAGTGGCAATGGTTTTTGCCACTCCTATTGGCTAAGTTATAGCTGCTGAGCCATTAACCACCTACTTTCTGTTGTTCAGATGCAGGGTCTCTATCTCCTACAATGGTAATTGTTGCTACAGCATTTTCTAACTCAGCTACTTCTTGTGAGGTTAATGTAAAATCTGCGGCCCTTAGATTTTCTTCTAAGTGAGATAACTTGGTGGTACCTGGAATAGGCACAATCCAAGATTTCTTAGCTAATATCCAAGCTAATGCTACTTGGGCAATAGTCATGCCTCTACTTTTCCCAAACTCATTAAGCACTTCAACTATCTGCATATTTGATCTCATTGCCTGTTGAGTAAAACGAGGTAAGATATTTCTGTTATCGTTACCCACATCAAATCTGCTATATTCATTTATTGAGCCTGTTAGAAAGCCTCTGTTAATGGGGCTATATGCCACAAAACCAATGCCTAAGTCTTGCAATGCAGGAAAAATTTCTTTCTCAGGTTCACGCCACATTAAATGGTATTCGCTTTGAAGTGCTGTAACAGGTTGCACTGCATGCGCACGGAGGATAGTGGCAACATTCACTTCACTTAACCCAAAGTTTCTTACTTTACCTTCTTTGATTAAATCTTTAACTGCACCAGCCACATCTTCTATGGGTACATTAGGGTCAAGTCGATGTTGATAAAATAAATCGATGGTATCTATTTTTAATCGCTTAAGTGATTCTTCAGCTACTTTACGAATCCGTTCAGGACGACTATTTAGCCCTGTAGAAGCACCGCCACCTTCATGATTAAAACCAAATTTAGTACCTATTAACACTTTGTTTCTAAAAGGGGCAAGTGCCTCACCAACAAGTTGTTCATTAATAAAAGGACCATAGGTTTCAGCCGTATCAAAGAAGTTAACACCACGCTCTACTGCTTGATGTAGTAAGGTGATCATTGCCTTTTTATCAGGATGAACGCCTCTGTGGTAATTCATTCCCATACAGCCAAAACTAATAGCAGATACTTCTAGTTGGTGTTTACCCGTACCAAGGGTACGTTTTTTAGTCATTAATAATTCTCCAGCGTCTGCTTTTTTTGAACTTACTACTGTTTGTGCTAGTGTAGGTTGTGCCAATATACCAGCCGCTACCACAGTAGAAGCTTTTAAAAAGTTGCGACGGGTTAAGCCTTTTTTATCTGTTGTATCATTTGTTATTTCGCTCATATTCTTTTCCTTTTACCTATATCAATATGGTTTACACTTTAAGCCCCATCAACATTGCAGGATTTGATCGAACCATTAAATCTATCTGTTGTTGTGGCATATTTGCCTTTAGTAATGCCTTAATACACGTACGCATTCCTTCTATGGGATTGGGCATAGCCACTTGCCCCAAATCACTGGTGATAAAACTACGTTCTGGTGAGATATTGGCAAATGCCACAAACTCTTCATCGGTCATTCGCTCAAAATCTGGTAATCCAGTACCTTTGCCCCATAGATTGGTGAGGTAGCAATATTCAATATAACCACCAAGGTCTATAATCTGTTTTATTTGGTCATGGGTCATTTTCCAAATTAAGGAATTGGCATGGGTGACTACAAATTTATTAAGCCCTATCTGTTTAGCCTTGTTGGCTAATACAATACTTTCTTGAGGAGATGAATGACCTGTAGCAAAAATAATATTAGCTTCGGCACATATTTCCATAACACTCACTACTTCAGGGAGTACATCACCTGAACTACTCAGTACTGGAATCCCTTTTTGTTTGGTTTTGTAGTAACTATGTTGATACTCAGAGTCTAAGGTAGGCATCCAAATACAGCGGCAAAAGTGGCCTGTGGTTTTAACAGCCATTTGTGCTGCATAAACATTGACTTTATCGCCATGTGCTCGGTTCATACAAAGGCTACCAAAGCATTCAAAATCAGGTAACGCTTGCCTTATAAGATAGGATCTATCATGACAGCTCCAATCATTGGATTTGTACATAATGCTACGATAACCTGTTTCTTTAGCTTGTTTGGCAAATGATAATTCATCAATGGAGCGTCCTTTTGTGTCAGGCGCTGCATGCACATGAATATCACTAACTCCTTTTAACAGTTCATCAATAGTATGTGGCTGTTCAGTAGCATTGTTAGTTTGAGCCTGTGAGATTGAGAGGCCATTGGATAGCAGAGCGCCACCTGTAACAATCCCTGCCATTTTTATAAAGTCTCGTCGATTTACTTTACTGTTACTCATCACGCCTCCAAGCCATTAAACTACACTACTATTAAGCTAATTTAATAAGCTGTTAAGGTGTTGCACATAACTTTTAGCACTTTCTTCTAATCCTTGTTGGGTTAAACCGTAGCCAGCCCCATACACCGCAAAAGTACTCGCTGCTTTGCCATCAACATAATCAATTGTTGCTTTAAAAGGCGCTAGTATCGCTTCTAAACTATCTT
>JBEBWU010000170.1:0-5325 GCA_040391985.1 Entomomonas sp.
TTCTTTTAATAACCCTTGGCTATAAATGTTGATACTTGTATATTTAAAATAGCTATATAAAGCATTATTATCGCTTGTATACCAACCCTTCCATAGACGTTCTAATACTTTTTTATCTCCCCAGTAAAATGGGTGTTCAGCAAGTCTATTATTTAATAAATAGTGTAAGTATTGAATATTGGAACGTTCTGGGTTGTCTTGTTTACACTCCTCTTGGATTGATTTAAAAACAATATCCCAATTAATATTAGGGTTAGCTGTTAGCAACCAGATTATATCTATCAAGTCTTTAAAGCGAGGTGCTACTATACATTGATGGAGTTTCCAAGCTAGCTGAGTATCTAAGGGACAACTGTAAGGAACAATAAAAGGTTCACCAAATAAGGGATAATAAGAGATAGCAATAGGATCAGCAAATAATTTAATATTAAAGCTGATATCCATTGCATATAGTTCATGGGTATAGTCTGTTGTGGTAGCGTCTGTAAAACGTGCGGCAATATCAGTGCTTACTGTTGGAAAATCATCAGCCATTGCATAATCGATACAACGCCAAAAGGCGTTTTCTCTAAAGTCTCTAAAAGTTACTCCATCATCTAAATGGTGATTGGTTGCAGCAATCATCCAGTTATTTAGTTTTTCTTGATTAAGTTCTCCTAAACCAAACCAATCTAGATCAGCAGTAAGACGATAGTTTTTTAGGTGTTCTGGTAAATATTGGCGTGTTACAAAGCTGCCTTTAAGCATTAATGGTAGATTCAATTGAGCAACACGGTGAATAAAAGCCTCTTCAATTACTCGTTGAGCTAAATCAAAAGATACAGTTGCATGGGTTAACTGATAACTTTCCATTTGTTGTAATAGTGAGGTCATAATATTTCCTTATATTTAGTCTATGTGAAATGATTCACCAATCGCAAAGAACTCACCACCTGCTTGGTAGTGAATGGAACGTTTTTGATCTGATGTGATATGCCATCTACCTTGGCTAAATACTTCAGGATCAGCCCATGCGGCTGTTAATTCTCCAATATAGAGGTCATAGGTGTTTTGATTGTGTGGCTCTGGAATTAATTTACATTCTAAACAAGCTAAGCAATCTGCAATAAGGGGAGCTTGTATGGTTTTAGCCGCAATTGTGGTTAGATTAAATTCAGTAAATTTGTCTATATCTCTACCTGAAGTGGTACCTACTTGTAATACTTGTTTAGCTATTTTTTTACTGGGAACCAATACTGTAAACTCGCCTGAAGCGCTAACAAGTTCTTTGGTATAGGACTGTTTATCAATAATTACTACCACTCTGGCTGGGTCAAAGTCTAAAGGAGTAGACCAAGCAGCACTCATAATGTTTTGTTTACCACCTAATGCAGAGCTAATCATTACGGTAGGCCCATGATTTAGCAATAGATAAGCTTTATTAAGAGGAACAGGTTGATAAGACATTTTGAATTATCCAAGTATTTAATAATTGAGGTTATTATAAGTTAATCCTAGCGTGCTATGATAATCATTTATTAGCTATAAAATGTAAGTAATGGTAGATTTTGAGCTTCATCTAACAACGCGGTCATTGGATGAAATTGATATTATTTCATTTAGTTCGGTGTGCCAAACGTTATCTACAAAACCATTGTTAATTGAGTTAGCAAGGGGAGAGCATTGCCAACAACCAATGGCAACTGCTCATTTTCAAGGAGAAAGCAATAAGGTATTAGCTTTTGCTAGTGATCTAGCAAACCGTTTTGAAGTATTAGGTTTCCCCATTCAACGCATGAAAGTTGAAGTTCCTTTGTTAGCTTTGCCTATTAATACAACATTATCTACCAATGGTGTTTGCTATTTTGAATGGCATGGTAAGCTAAAACTACATCATAAGTCTGATTTATTAAAACTTTGTGAGCAGTATAGGTCTCACCTTTCACGTAATGCAATTAGAGGTGAAAATGATCTTAGGTTTGTTTCTATCAGACAAGCAGTAGGCGATAAGCAAGTATTTATTGATTTTGTTAATCGTTTTGTTAATGACTTAATGGCTAATGGCTGGCCAATTATTGATCAACAATTTGAACACTGTATTTATGATAATAATAATTGGTTAGATAAAGGTTGGTTATAGCATTAGAAAACAAAAAGGGCAGTTTAACTGCCCTTTTTACTAATTGGTACTTTCTTTAATTTCTTTTGGTATTTCTTCTAGTGCATCTTTGTAACGTTTTTCTAAGTCTTCGTTAGCACGTGTTTGTCCTGGTGGTAATGGGTCATTATTGCTACCAACCCAACGAGCAATAGTACGAGTAAACCAGTCACGATCTTGTAGTTCTTTTACTACAGGTTTGAAAGTGCCGCTAGCAATAGTAGGATGTCTAGGGTAATTTAGTTTCAATGTTTCTAAACTTGCATTAGCAAGATCGTTCATTCCCATTCTTTGGTAGGCTTCAACCATGATAGCTAAACCATCGCCTGTTGATGGTGTGCCATTAAAGTTTTCAACAATATAGGCACCACGTCTAGCTGCACCAATATAGGCTTGTCTATCTAAATAGTAGTAACCTACGTGCACTTCATAAGCTGCTAATAGATTGCGTAAATACACCATTCTGGCTTTAGCATCTGGAGCATAACGGCTATTAGGGAAGTATCTGGTGAGTTGTGCAAATTCATTATAAGAATCTCTAGCAGCACCAGGGTCACGGGTTGTCATATCTAATGGTAAGAAACGTGCTAAGAAGCTTTGGTCTTGTTCAAAAGAAGCTAGCCCTTTCATATAATAAGCATAGTCAACATTGGGATGATCTGGGTGTAAGCGAATAAAACGATTAGCTGAGTCGCGTGTTGCTTCAGCATCAGATATTCTATAATAGCCATAAATAAGCTCAAGTTGAGCTTGTTCTGCATAACGACCAAACGGATAGCGAGATTCTAGTGCTTTTAGTTTAGCAATAGCAGCGCTAAAATTTTTATCACTAAGATCTTTTTGAGCTTGTTGGTATAATTGTACCTCAGTAAGACTTTCATCTACTTTGTTAGAGCTTGAACAAGCACTTATTAGGATAAATAGTGAAATAACTAGTAAATGTTTCACACGCATGGTGATAGTGTTCTCTTAAAAATACTGTTGCTATTAATATAGTCTTGCTATGATGACTATTATAACGGTTAGGATAAATTTTTCCTATTTAACCATAAGCTGAGCCTTAAACCAAAGACTATAATTATTTTTTTTATGAATTCAACCAAAATAGAACTATCTGCACAAGTCCCTACTGAGTTAGGCGGACAACGCCTTGACCAAATAGCTGCGCAATTATTTAGTGATTACTCTCGTTCCCGATTATCTACTTGGATTAAAGAGGGTAAATTAACAGTAAATGGTGCAGTATTGAAACCAAAAGATACAGTTTTTAGTGGTGCTCTTTTAGCATTAAATGCTGAACAAGAAGCCCAAGGGGACTGGGTAGCACAAAATATTAAGCTAAATGTCGTATATGAAGATGAGGCATTATTAGTTATAAATAAGCCTGCTGGCTTAGTTGTTCATCCAGCAGCAGGTCATTATGAGGGTACATTGTTAAATGCATTACTTTATCATGCACCTGAATTACAAAATGTACCTCGAGCAGGTATTGTTCACCGATTAGATAAAGATACGACAGGTTTAATGGTTGTTGCTAAAACATTAGAAGCACAGACTAAACTAGTAGAGCAGTTACAAGCACGTAGTGTTAGCCGTATTTATGAAGCTATTGTGGCTGGTGTAGTCACTTCTGGTGGCACAGTGGATGCACCTATTAATAGACATGGTGTACAACGTCAGAAAATGGCTGTAGTGGCTGATGGTAAGAAAGCAGTCACCCACTATCGTGTGTTAGAGCGTTTTAGGGCTTATACTCATATTAGAGTTCAGTTAGAAACGGGGCGTACTCATCAAATTAGAGTACATATGGCACATATTAATTTTCCTTTGCTGGGTGATCCTGTTTATGGTGGGCGCTTCCGCATTCCTCCTGCTTCTAATCCAACGTTAATACAAAGTTTAAAAGAGTTTCCTCGACAAGCTTTGCATGCTCGTTTCTTAGAATTAGACCATCCTATCACAGGTAAACGTATCCGCTGGGAGTCTGAGTTACCTGAGGATATCGTATGGATGTTAAGTTTATTGCGGCAAGATAATCAATCATTTGAGGAAAAGTAATGCCAGCAATTGATGAGTTATGGATTAAACCTGATTGGCCACTACCTGTTCATGTTAAAAGTTGTGTAACAACACGTGTAGGTGGAGTGAGTGAAGGTAATTATAGTTCATTAAATTTAGGGTTACATGTTGGTGATGACCCTAAAGCTGTTGCTGAAAATAGAAGAAGGGTGCAACAAGTCTTAGGTTATAAAAAGGCTGCTTGGTTAGAGCAGACACATAGTACTTTAGTCGTTAAGGCTGACTCTTCAAAAGTTTTAAATGCTGATGCCAGTTGGACTAATGAAAAAGGTATGGCTAGTGTAGTAATGACAGCGGATTGTTTACCAGTGCTGTTCTGTGATAAAAAGGGAAATTATGTAGCTGCTGCTCATGCTGGTTGGCGAGGATTACTAAACGGTATATTGGAAGCAACCATAGAATCTTTACCTGTCTCAGCTGAGCAATTATTAGTTTGGTTAGGCCCTGCTATTGGCCCTGAGAGTTTTGAAGTAGGTGCAGAAGTTAGAGAGGCTTTTGTAACTCATAGTAGTTTAGCCGAACAAGCTTTTGTGGCGAGTGGTAATCAGGATCGTTATTTAGCTGATATCTATCAGCTAGCACGTTTTCGTTTAGAAGCTAAAGGAGTAACTGCTATTTTTGGTGGTGGGTTTTGTACGGTAAGTGATCAACAATTTTATTCTTATCGTCGCCAAAATATAACAGGTCGAATGGCTTCATTAATTTGGTTAGTATCGGATGAGTAAATAGAGAAAATTATGCGTAAAAGAAGTTATTCTAAAAGGCCATTGCCTCCAAAAGAATCTGCAACAGAAGCATTAGCTCAAATAGTTGAAGGTTTTAAACGTTTTAGACAAGAAGTGTTTCCAGAGCAGCGAGACTTATTTAAAAAACTGGCTAGTGCTCAAACGCCACGAGCAATGTTTATTACTTGTGCGGATTCTAGAGTAGTTCCTGAATTGATTACTCAAAGCTCCCCAGGTGATTTATTTGTTACTCGTAATGTGGGAAATGTGGTGCCACCTTATGGGCAAATTAATGGTGGTGTTTCTACAGCGATTGAATATGCAGTAATGGCCTTAAATGTACAGCATATTATTATATGTGGACACTCCGACTGCGGTGCAATG
>JBEBWU010000171.1:0-5325 GCA_040391985.1 Entomomonas sp.
GTCATATTAACCTATAAGGTTAGCAACATCAATTAATATCATGGTCTAATATAAAGTAAAAATTTCTTTATAATTCTGATTGTTATTTATTATAACTAATCAAAATTAATTGCAGGTTAATTTTGACCATATTGTCACAATTTGCTTTTCATCTAATTGTAATTTTAATAAGTCAGCAAAATTATTTTGGTAATCTTTTAACAGTTGCTCACCATCAGGAATTATCCCTTTTTGCTTACGGTTTAACAGACGACAAGGGACTACTTTCTGTACCATTTGACGTTGTTGCTTCTGTGTATCTGGAGCAGTATCAACCTGATCATTAACAACACCTAATACAGTTCCTAACGGATTAGTTTTAGGTACATTATCACTACGAATTAAGAAATCATAAAATTGCATATAATTTAATACTGAAAACTTCTCTCTTGTAGTTAGATCTGGTTGTTCTTGTTCTAATAAATTTGACACTGGATTGTAGGCCAACAAAGAGGCTTCTAATAAATAATCTTCTTGAGCATGATAGAAACGCCCCTGCTCAATTGCTTGCTGCATTAAAAAGCCATAAGCAACAACAATAACTAATGGCACTAGCAAATAATTAATCACTTTCTTTTTCATAATTAGTTAGCCTCGCAAGAAAGATTAAGTATTTGCAACCAATCATTATTAACTGCCTGTATATAAGTTGCCTTCAATTGCTCCATATTTTGCTTATTATCTTTAGCATTTTCATTAAAAAGCACATCAAAATAATCTTTTGTTATGGGGTGTTTTAAACGATAACGTTGTAAGTCACAGAGTAATAACTTATTTTCTTGCTCTTTTATCGCCAGTTCTTTAAAACGAAATAAACGAACGATTCGATTAATATTTTTACCATTAACAGACCAATCTATTATTTTACTGTTTAAATTGGCTTCTATTAATGCATTACTGGGTAAATTTGCAGCCTCTATGGTTCTCATTTGATTCCATGCTAGTTTAGGAGCCTCTAAGTAGCGTTGATAATACCTAGCACTATGAAATCCTTTTAATAGCATATAAAAACTACCTGGAATAATAATTACACAAATAAAAGCAACAATTACCCGTTTTATAATTACTTTAGACATATTAATATACTTATTTAAATTTCCATTAATAGCCTTGTCTAATTCTTCACATAAATCATAAACAAGGGTTGTAACAAGTGACTAACTGTATTAAATTATCGGCCAAAATTATGAGCAAGTATAGGAAATAAGTTAATGACTTCCGATATTTTATCCCTATCAATCACTATAGTGATTGTTATTATTATAGCGATTGTAGCTATTAAAGTGATTAAAAATTATCTTGATGATTAAAAACAAGATTCTATCCTCTGCTCTATACACTTTGTAGAACGTTATACAATTACTAATAAAATACCCATACTATTCAGTTATTGTTTTAAGTTATGATACAAATCTAATGATAATTATCCTGTATCCCCTTAGGAGAAACTAATGTCTTTTTTGGTGTTACTTATTTTAATTGCTGTAGAAAAACTTTCTAATGGCCGTCGTCGCATCCAAAAAGACTCCTTTTGGTTACATCAGCTACAACAATGTGAAAATCAAACCTCTCAAACGAGTAGCCCAAACCATGCCATTTTTAAGCTAACCATATTACCAGTCATTATTATTGGTATTATCATTTTCTTGCTTCACAATGTGTTTCACGGCATTTTCTTATTCTTTATTGATATAGCAATTATGCTCTATGCTCTAGGACGTGGTGATTTATTGCAACGTTTTGGTTCATTTCGTGATGCATGGCGACGTGATGACCAAGAAGGCTTAAAAATTGCTGCTGAACGAGATCTTGGTTTAACTGATATAGAGTCAGAAAACCCTAACCAATTACTTCATCAAGCCCAAAGTAAACTGTTATGGCATAGCTATGAAGGCTTCTTTGCTGTTATTTTTTGGTATATGTTGCTAGGTCCTATTATCCCCCTTTTCTATCGTTTGATTGCCCTTGTTGACGATTTAACTGTTAATGAACAACTACGAGCAAAGGCCTCTTCTATTCGTTATTATTTAGACTGGTTACCTAGTCGTATCTTAATTTATAGCTTCTGCTTAGTTGGTCACTTTACCACTTGCTTTGATGTGCTTATTAAAGAGCTTTTTAATAAAAAACTATCTGCTAAAGAACTAATTAATAAAGCAGGTATTGCAGCCATACAAACACAAGAAGTTAACGATGAGGAAGAACAAATATCTTCTTTGGATATATTATGGAATCTACTGCTTAGATCAGCCATATTATGGTATGTTATCTATGCACTATTTATTATTTTTATCTATTAAAGCCTATTGATAAGTAATTATATGCTTTAATTACTTAATACTACCCTACTAATCAATAGCTAGTTAATTTAAATGATAGAACCTCATTTTAGTCTCTGCTAAAATTAACCCTTATTTTTAACAACTACTGGAATCTTTGGCATGAGTATAAAAGCAGATAAGTGGATTCGCCGTATGGCATTAGAACATGGCATGATTGAACCCTTTGTTGAGCGTCAAGTTCGTACAGAAGGTGCTGAAAAGCTTATTTCTTATGGTGTTTCTAGTTATGGTTACGATGTACGTTGTGCCAATGAATTTAAGGTATTTACTAATATTCACTCAGCCACTGTTGATCCTAAACACTTTGATGAAAAAAGCTTTGTAGATATTGTTGGCGATGTTTGTGTTATTCCACCTAACTCTTTTGCCCTTGCCCGTACAGTTGAATATTTCCGTATTCCACGTAATGTACTAACTATCTGTTTAGGTAAAAGTACTTATGCACGTTGCGGCATTATCGTTAACGTTACACCTTTAGAACCTGAGTGGGAAGGTCATGTAACCTTAGAGTTCTCTAATACCACTAACTTACCTGCTAAAATCTACGCCAATGAAGGCGTAGCACAAATGCTATTCTTAGAATCTGATGAGGTATGTGAGATTTCTTATAAAGACCGTGGTGGTAAATACCAAGGTCAAACAGGTGTTACCTTACCAAAAGCTTAATATAAAGGGGATTTTAATCCCCTTTTTTAATTCTGCTATTGCTTATGCTGGTTGCATCGCAAAACCAACCCCAAAACGATTCCAAGCGTTTATGGTAGCAATAACAAAAGTTAACTCCGCCAGCTCCTGATCACTAAACTGGGCAGCTACTTGCTGATAAATCTCATCGGGAGCATGCTTTGTTGCTACCAATGTTAACGTCTCAGCCCATAATAGCGCAGCTCGTTCACGCTTATTAAAAAAGTTAGTTTCTTGCCATGCATTTAATGCCATTAATCGGCGTATCTCTTCTCCTCCTTTAATAGCATCATTGGTATGCATATCTATACAATAAGCACAGCCATTAATTTGCGACACACGAATCCGCACTAATTCACGTAAAGAACTTGGCAATACTGACTCAGCAGTTGCTTTTTCTAACCCCATCATAGCTTTCATCATATTAGGGGCAGCTTGATAATAATTAAGACGTTTAGAAGCCATTATTATTCCTATAAATTTAATAAAAATATAAACCTAGTTAACCACTTTAGACCCAAATCATTGCGGCAGTTCCAAATCTTTTCCCTGAATCATCAACTATTTGCCATATACTGCCTTTGGATATTGTAAATTTTTCTCCTTGCTTATTAATACGTATTCCTTTGTAACCATGCGCTATACCATTATCTTCTATTTCTTGTAATAGTCTATTTCTATCTGCTTGTGCAGAAGTTGAAGCACTCAGTCTAGAAGGTAAAGAAAGAAACTCCTCAAGGGTATAATTAAATATCTTTTGGGCAGCTTTGTTGGCATAAATAAAAATAGGGTCATCCATCGTATTATGAACCAGTAAACCAAATGGTGCATCGTTATCAAGCCAGTCATATTTACGATAAGTCTCTGCTTCTGGAACAGGCAACTCTTCCCCCTGTGTCCAATGCAGGTAAGACTTTTCCATCATCTGCAATAATGCTGTTATATCCTCTTTTGTCATTTTACAATTACTCCCTTTTATAAATTGCGTACCCGTGGATTCTCTCCCAATATTTGTTGAGGATCAGTAGGAACATTAATAAGAATAGAACGTGACTTATATTGCTCAAACTGTTGTTACCTAAATCTAAACTTTAAAAACAGAAAAATCTACTGCCATTTCTGTATTGGCAAATATTGCTCTACATTCGTCTACTAAACGTTCATTATCCATCAGCTCATAACGTGCACTAATATGGGTAATGATTAACTTTTTAACATTTGCTTGTTTGGCAATAGCAGCTGTTTGGGTAGTAGAAGAATGGCCATATTTTTCAGCTCCCTCTGTTAAAGAGCCTTCTACAGTGGCTTCATGTACCATAATATCTGCATTATTGGCTAACATAACAGATGATGGTGTTGGCTTTGTATCGCCAAAGATAGCAACTACCTTGCCTTTCTCAGGTGATTTAAGCAAATCTTTACCATTAATAATACGACCATCATCTAAAGTAACTATTTGCCCCTCTTTTAGAAATTTTAAATGTGGACCTGATGGGATATCCATAGTTTTTAATAAATCAACATCCATACGTCCCAATTTATCTTTTTCAACAATCCTAAAACCATAGCTGGCCACCCTATGATTTAAAAGAGCTGTACTAACAATAAACTGTTCATCCTCAAAAATAATACCCTCTTCAATTTCTACAATATTAAGGGGATATGGAATATAACTTTATGAAACTTTCAGTACCAACTCTAAAAACTGTTTAATCCCTTTTGGGCCATATACAGTTAACTCACCGGCTTCATTTCTAAAAGAACGACTACCCAATAAACCGGGTAAACCAAAGAGATGATCACCATGCAAATGGGTTATAAAAATTTTATCTATTTTATTAATTTTTAATCTTGTCTGTAAGAGTTGGTGCTGTGTTCCCTCCCCACAATCAAATAACCATAATGTATTGCGCTCTGTCATTAAATTAAGCACGCAACTAGTAACATTACGCTCTTTCGTGGGTAGACCTGCTCCTGTACCTAAAAAAACTAATTCCATATATTTCCTGATAATACTTTTATCTTTACTAATCACTTTTTGTCTATGTATAGTAGCCCAATACATTAGCAAAGGGAATGATCAATGCTTATTCAACCAGCTACTATAACTGACCTGCCTATCATTTTAGAACTACAAAAATTAGCTTATCAAAGCGAAGCCAAATTACTCAATAATTTTAATATACCACCCCTTACTCAAACACTTATAGATATTGAAAAAGAGTTTAATCACGGTATTATTTTAAAGGCAACTGATACT
>JBEBWU010000172.1:0-5317 GCA_040391985.1 Entomomonas sp.
ATTAATAGTGTCCAGAAGTTTTCTAAGTATTTTGGACGTAAGTTACGGTAATCAATGTAATAAGCATGTTCCCAAACATCACAAGTTAATAATGGTTTATCACCAGAGGTCATTGGGTTGCCGGCACCTGTAGTGCTTGCTAAAGCTAAACTACCGTCTGTTTTCTTCACTAACCATGCCCAACCAGAACCAAACGTACCAATTGCTGTTTTAGTGAATTCTTCTTTAAATTTTTCAAAAGAACCAAAGGTTTTATTAATAGCTTCTGCAAGAGCACCAGTAGGTTCACCACCGCCATTAGGGCTTAAGCAGTTCCAGTAAAAAGTATGGTTCCACACTTGTGCTGCATTATTAAAAATACCACCTGAAGAAGTTTTGATGATATCTTCTAAGGATTTACCTTCAAACTCTGTACCTGGCACTAAGTTATTTAATGTGTTTACATAAGTTTGATGATGTTTACCATAATGGTATTCAATCGTTTCTTGAGAAATGTGTGGTTCTAGAGCATTTTTTTCATAAGGAAGGGCTGGTAATTCAAAAGCCATGTTCATTCTCCATTTTCATCAGGTTAAGATATCGAGTGAAGATACCTAGTTAATTTTTTTATTGACTCCAGTCAAATATAATACACTTAATAAATATAAATAAAAACTTATTAGTTATAGGGGAATATACAAAAAGTCATATGAATTAAACATATGACTTTAGTCAATCTATAGGCTCTATTTATTGGTAATCAGTGTTCCCACACCTTTGTCAGTAAATATTTCTAATAGTACAGCATTAGGGACACGACCATCTAGGATAAGGGCGCTGGCAACACCTGCTTTTACTGCTTCTAATGCACAATGAATCTTAGGTAGCATACCACCATAAATTGTGCCATCAGCAATTAGACCATCAACTTGCTTAGTAGTTAGGCCTGTTAAAATTTTTCCTTCTTTATCTAATAAGCCAGCGATATTAGTAAGTAACATAAGTTTCTCAGCCTGTACAGCTTCTGCTACTTTACCTGCGACTAAGTCAGCATTGATATTATATGACTTACCATCTTCCCCTACACCAATAGGAGCAATTACAGGAATAAAGTGACTGCTTACTAACATGTTGAGTAGCTCAGTATTGATACCAACTACTTCGCCCACTTGGCCTACATCTATAATTTCAGGTGTAGTCATTTCGGGTGTTTTACGTGTTACATTGAGTTTTTTGGCTCGAATAAGGCGAGCATCTTTGCCTGTTAAACCAATGGCATTACCACCGTTATGGTTAATTAAGTTAACAATTTCTTTGTTAACTAGGCCACCCAATACCATTTCCACAACATCCATGGTTTGACCATCAGTGACGCGCATGCCATCAACGAAATGACTTTCAATTGAAAGACGCTTGAGTAAGTCACCAATTTGTGGCCCACCACCGTGAACAACAATAGGGTTTATACCAACTGCTTTCATTAACACAATGTCACGAGCAAAGCCATTTTTTAATGCTTCGCTCTCCATGGCATTGCCACCATACTTAATAACCAGTGTTTTACCTACATAACGTTGAATATAGGGAAGTGCTTCGGTCAATACTTTAGCAACTTGAACAGCTTTTTCGTGATCAAGCGACATAAAAATCTCCGTTGGGTTTTATACTAAATACTATTTAACTTGTAGAGCAGTTGTATTTTGGGAGGCTAATTCTTTTTTACAGGCTGTTAGCTGCTTATTAGCTGATGCTAATTTTATTTTGAATCTAAGTAACACTAAGTAACTGATGAATAGTGCTAAAATTAAACCCGATAAAAATGCAGCAACTAATAATACAGCAAGAGGCATAGTAGGTGTCATGTAGCTCATAAAGCTAATAGCAACTTGTGTTTCATTTTCTAAAATAAAAACTAATACAAATAATGCTATTACTAACAGCATAAGAAATAAAAGTACTTGCTGAAATCGACGCATGACCCTTCCTTATATAAAAACTATAGGTTTACTCTGTCTCTTAATTCTTTACCTGGTTTGAAGTGAGGTACAAACTTACCAGTTAGGGATACAATCTCACCTGTTTTTGGATTACGTCCTTGACGAGGTTTGCGGTAATGTAGTGAAAAACTACCAAAGCCACGCACTTCAATTCTTTGTCCTTGCTCTAAGGAGTCAGAAAGTTGTTCTAATAATATTTTAACAGCAGACTCCACCGTTTTTAATGGTAATGAGTTGTTTTTTGTTGCGATTTTTTCAATTAACTCTGATTTGTTCATAAGTATTCCTAACCGTCTTATAATGTGTGTCTATTATTATCGTAAAAAAGAATAAAGTACATAGGTATTAGATAGTTAAATTAATAAAAAGTTGCATTTTTTATAGGAAGATTTTAATGATATAGTAAATTTTACTATTGATCTAGCATTGTAGGCTTCTAGTAATTTAATATCACAGGTTATATTAAGAGCTGTTTATTTTGTTAAAAATGAGTGTTTATGTCCAATCAAAATAGTTTAAAAGAAATAGAAATAAAACTTTATGCAAATAAGCAAACATTGGAACAAATTTATCAGCATCCAATGTTTAGCCAATTTAGCAAACCCAGATGGCAACAAAAAGAATTGTTTAATCAATATATTGATACAGCTGATTATGCTTTAACAGCCGCTAAAGTAGCACTAAGAGTTCGTAAGGATGGAGATCAGTATATTCAAACACTTAAAGCGAAAGGGCATAGTATAGGTGGCTTTTCTGAGCGCGACGAGTTTGATTGGCTAATTGAAACACCTCAATTAGATATATCATTATTGGATAATGAACATTGGCCTAAAAGTTTGTCTCAGTTAGATAAATTAAAGCTAGTTCCTATTTTTTCAACAGATTTTACAAGAAACTATGCGCTATTTACTTGGCAAAAAGAAAAAGATCAGGCCGAAATAGAAGTGGCTATTGATGAGGGATTGGTTAAAGCCAATCAAAAGCAGGAGCCAATCAATGAGCTTGAATTAGAGTTAAGAAATGGCAGTGCTTCTGTTATGTTAGATTTTGCAATTGAACTAGCAAAATTATTTCCATTGATTCCAAGTGATACAAGTAAAGCTGAGCGAGGTTATCGTTTAATAAACTCAGATAATTATCAACTAGGGGTAGCTAAACAGATAGTTTCTAATAATCCATACGAAAACATACAATATTATTTAGCAATGTCACAGCGGTTGTTAGAAAGCTATGTATGGCGGCCTTCAAGAACTATACTGGTTTCATGGTTAGAGTATTTGCAGCAATTAAATAGTGTATTAAAACAGCTAAATATTGAACCTTTAGTTGCTCAATTAAATATCATTCTAGAAGACTGGAAACTAATGATTACTGGTAATGATGAGCAGTTAATGGAAAAAACTAAACAAGAGTTAAATAAAACAAGATGGGGGGTATTTTCATTATCTACCTCTCATTGGTTGTTAAACCACTCTTAAAAAGTTATTATTCTCTTTTAACAAAACCACGCATTATTGGCGTGGTTTATTGTTTTTATTGACCAAGAGGTAAGGTAGATGAGTGCATTGGTTGGCGTTATTATGGGGTCTAAATCAGATTGGGCTACCTTGTGCCATACAGTAACCATTTTAGAAGAATTAAAAATTCCTCATGAAGTGAAGGTGATATCTGCACATCGTACACCTGACCTGTTGTTTGAATATGCAGAGCAAGCAGAACAACGTGGCTTACAAGTTATTATTGCAGGGGCTGGTGGTGCAGCACATTTACCTGGTATGTGTGCAGCAAAAACACACCTACCTGTATTGGGAGTACCAGTACAATCAGCTATGTTATCTGGTGTTGATTCATTATTATCGATTGTACAAATGCCAGCAGGTATCCCTGTGGCTACTTTAGCAATTGGTAAGGCTGGCGCTGTTAATGCTGGCTTATTAGCCGCGAGCATATTAGGCAATAAATATCCAGATTATCACACAGCGTTAAAAGCTTATCGACAAAAACAAACAGAGACAGTATTAGCTAATTCCGATCCAAGAGTAGAGTAGAGGCGATCAATGAAAGTTGGGGTAATTGGTGGTGGTCAATTAGGCCAAATGTTAGCACAAGCTGGGACTTCTTTAGGGATGAAGTTTAGTTTTTTAGACCCAGCCAAGGATGCTTGTGCAGCGTCACTAGGACAACACATCTGTGCGGATTATGATGATAAACAAGCATTACGACAATTGGCTGAAGAGGTAGATGTAGTTACTTTTGAGTTTGAAAGTGTACCTGCTGAAACAGTGGCCTTCTTAAGTGATTTTGTGCCTGTATACCCCAATGCAGAATCATTGCGTATTGCCCGTGATCGTTGGTTTGAAAAAAGCTTATTTAAATCTTTAGCTATTCCTACACCAGAGTTTGCTAATATTGAGTCGCAAATGGATTTAGAGCAAGCAGTGTTAGAGATAGGTTTACCTGCCGTATTGAAAACACGTACCCTTGGTTATGATGGCAAAGGTCAAAAAGTATTAAAAGAGCAGGCAGATGTTACCAATGCATTTGCTGAATTAGGTAATGTACCTTGTATTCTTGAAGGGTTTGTTAACTTCTCTGGAGAGGTTTCTTTGATTGCAGTACGAGGACAAGATAAAGCAATACGTTTTTATCCTCTTGTGCATAATCAACATAACCAAGGTATTTTGCATCTTTCTATTGCTAGTGAACAACATCCTATGCAGACCTTGGCAGAAAGTTATGTAGCGAAAGTACTAGAAAAATTAGACTATGTAGGTGTTTTAGCATTTGAATTTTTTGAAGTAGAAAATGGTTTAAAAGCTAATGAAATTGCACCACGTGTACATAATTCTGGGCATTGGACTATTGAAGGTTCAGTTGTTAGCCAATTTGAGAACCATTTAAGAGCTATTGCTGGGTTACCTTTAGGTTCTACTAAAAAGCGTGGTGAAAGCGCCATGTTGAATTTTATTGGTAGTATCCCTGCCAAAGAGCAGGTATTAAGTATTGAAAATTGCCATTTACATGATTACAGCAAAGTATTTAAGGCAGGTCGTAAAGTAGGGCATGCTACTATTAACTGTAATAATATAAATGATTTAAAACAGATTGTTAGTCAAGTTGAAACATTAATTCAAGGATAATTTAAGATGGTTAGTGGTTATTATCGTTTACTTCTAACCCTATTACTGATGTTGGTTTCATCTGTTAGTTTTGCATTGTCTTGTGTCGCTCCTCCAACATTAGCAGAGTACTTTAATAAGGCAGATGCGGTTTTTGTGGTAAAGGTTGAGTCGGTTACTGATAAAGGTTTACAAGCAGAGTTTGTTGTTGAACAGGTTTAT
>JBEBWU010000173.1:0-5314 GCA_040391985.1 Entomomonas sp.
GATGATGGCGTTGATGAGGCTGTTAGTAAAATCAGTCGTTGGAAGAATAATTTAATCTTACCTGAGCAAGCCATAGAACAAGCACGTAATCCACAAGAGCAAATGTTAGCGCATCTCTATATGCACTATCAGCGCTTGTTAAAAGCTTATAATGCGGTGGATTTTGATGACCTTATTTTATTACCTGTTAAGCTTTTTCAAAATAATAAAGAGTTATTAGAACGCTGGCACAATAAGGTTCGTTATTTATTGGTAGATGAATACCAAGATACCAATGCTAGCCAATATTTATTAATTAAATTATTAGTGGCAGATCGTGCCCAGTTTACGGTAGTGGGGGATGATGACCAATCCATTTATGCATGGCGTGGTGCTAAACCTGAAAATCTAATGCAGTTAAAACAAGATTTTCCTTCTTTAAAAGTGATTATGTTAGAGCAAAATTATCGTTCTACTAGCCGTATTTTAAGGTGTGCTAATCACTTGATTACTAATAATCCCCATGTGTTTGAAAAAAAATTATGGAGTGATAAAGGGGATGGTGATTTAATCAGGGTAATACGTTGTCGTAATGAAGAGGCAGAAGCAGAGCGAGTGGCAACAGAGATACAAGCAATTGCTTTAAAAACGCAATGCTCCTATGGTCAATTTGCAATTCTTTATCGTGGTAATTACCAATCACGGCTAATTGAGTTGAAATTACAACACCATAAAGTTCCTTATGTTATTACAGGGGGAACCAGTTTTTTTGCTCGCCAAGAAGTAAGAGATATTATGTCTTACTTACGGTTATTGGTTAATCCTGATGATGATAATGCTTTCTTACGGGTGATTAATGTGCCGCGTCGAGAAATTGGCTCAGTCACCCTAGAAAAGTTAAGTAATTATGCGAATAGTCAGCATATTTCTTTATATGCTGCTGCCAGTGATCGTGCTTTATTAGATAGCTTGGATCAACGTTTTGTTGAACGCTTACAGCGGTTTACTCAGTGGATGGATAATATTCGTCAACAATGTAGTCAGAGTGATCCCATTATGGTACTGCGCAGTATGGTAATGGATATAGATTATGAAAATTGGTTAAGACAAAATGCTTCTAATGACAAAGTAGCCGAAGCCAGAATGGGCAATGTTTGGTTTTTGATAGAGGCACTAAAAGATACTATTGAACGTGATGAAGATGGCGAGATGACAATTGAGGAAGCTATCTCACGATTAGTTATGCGTGATATGTTAGATCGCCAAGCAGAAGAAGAGCAGCATGATGCTGTACAATTGATGACTTTACATGCCTCTAAAGGATTAGAGTTTCCTCTAGTATTTTTAATGGGTATGGAAGAGGAATTATTACCTCATCGTTCTAGTATCGAAACAGATAATATTGAGGAAGAGCGACGTTTAGCCTATGTAGGTATTACTCGAGCTAAACAATATTTAACTCTTACCTATGCTTCTAAACGTAGGCAATATGGTGAAGTTATAGATTGTTTACCCAGTCGTTTTTTAACAGAATTGCCACAACAAGAGTTACGCTACGAAGGGTTAGAAAATACACCTGTTGAGCAAAAAGCAGAAACAGGTAATGCAGCATTGTCTAATATTCGTGAATTGTTAAAGAAGAAATAACAATGAGTAAAATAATTTATATTGCAGCTGCTTGTATTATAGATCCATTAAATCGCTTATTAGTAGTACGTAAATTTGGTTCAGAAATTTTTATGCAGCCTGGTGGTAAAATAGAACAGGGTGAGCAACCGATTGATACACTTATAAGAGAAATAGAAGAAGAGTTACAATTAGTTATTCCTGTCACTTTACCTAAAGTAGTAGGAAGTTTTGAAGCTCCAGCCGCCAATGAACCAGATCATATAGTTAAAGCTGAGTTGTTTAAAATAAATTTACCTTATAGTCCAGTATTACAAGCAACAGCAGAAATAGCAGAGGCTTGTTGGATAACGCATGATGATATTCCTAATATCAATATGGCGCCTTTAATGCATACTTATGTTATTCCTTTATGGAAAAAAGAATAGTGTTAAATGGTTAAAATAGCCTTAGCTAATTCTATATCAGTGGCTACAGCTAACTCTGGTTTAGTTCGTAGTTGTTTGAAAGCACTTTCTAAATAAACACCTGTTTGTTGTCCTTCAGTGGCAATAAAAAAAGCAGCATCTTCTTTTGCTTGACTATAAACAAGTTTGTTATCTTCTTTTTCTTCTGTAAGTAATTGATAAATAGTATAGCTAGTTAAGGTGATAGATGTGGCTACCAATACAACAGCTGCTGCTTCACCGCCACTTGAAGAGTTATTATCATGCCTATTTTTATCGTGCGGTCTATGATGATCAGGTGGGGGCCTACGATTATGATCTTTAGCATTAACATCATATGGGCTAACAAGTATAAACATTAAAGCTATTAAAAGAATATTTTTCATTATCATCTCCCAATTCCTTTTGTTGTATGATAATTGATATTTTGAAACAAATGTTTTAATTTACTGTTATTTTACCAAGTCTTTACATTGTTTAACTATTGATTAAAAAGTGACTAATGATTGGATAGTAGATAAATAAGGAGAGGGATAGAATCTACTGAGGTGAGGAATACCTATTACTTTTACTGTTTGATTATTTAGTTGAGTGGTAAACGCTTTTATATAAGCAGTAGAATAAATGGTTTTGATAGTTTGTAGTGGTTGCTGATGAGGTAAGAGCTTATAAAGAAAACTAAATGCAGAACTATTATTGCTATTGCCATTACAAATAATAATTTTAGGTTTTACTAATTCTAAAAGTGCTTGATGAATTGGCCAGCAGAGTGTTGCATCTTGTAAGTAGTTTACGCCATCACTTCGTTTACTATGAAAAAAGATAAGATTAGTACAAAGAACTTTTCTAGGATCAATATTGATAGTATTAAATAGTTGTTGAAAATTCTTTTGTAAAGGCGCTTGGCCCATTTTAAAGAGATGGCCTGCTTGTTCAAATTGCTCATCTAGATAACGATGCTTGGTTTTATTTAGTAAATTATCTACTTCATGTTTGATTAAATAGTCATGATGATTGCCCCCTGGATTATAACCTAAGAAATAGAAATCTCCCTTTGTGAGGGTACTGCTAGCACTATGTAAAATACTACCAGGTCTATCTAATGAATCTTGTAAACAGTTATAGATAGTTCTTAATAATTTGGTTTTATCCATAAGTTTATTATTAGTTACTATTAAAGTGAGTAAGTATAACTTATTCACCTTAATAGTTAACCAGTATTACTCTAATGCTAGAATGGCTTTTGCTAATTCTAGTTCTGTATGAGTTTTTAGATGTTCTTTCTCTCTTAGTTGACTAAGAATATTTTCTAAATAAGCACCTTTGTGTTCACCATCAGAAGCTATAAATAACACAGCATCTTGTTGTGCTCTGAGTAATGCAATTTGTTTAGAGTTTTCTCCTTGTTCTGTAAATATTTTATGGATACTTAAGGTTGTTAATGTAGGAAAACTACTAGTAGCTATTAGTAATGCAGTTCCAGAATCTATTTCATTTTTATCAGTTTTTTTATTAGACACTGTAGAGGTTGGCGGAGTGTCATAATAACCATAATAATTGTTCTCAATATCATAGTCATAATATTCATTTATAGTAGTAGAGTTATTGTGTGGAGGTCTAGGTGGCCTTGAGTTATTGATAGGAGGTTTATCAGGTTTAGAAATAGGTGGCCTATTGTTATTAGTAGGTGGTTTATTACCTCCAGGTTTGGAAATAGGTGGTCTATTGTTATTAGTAGGCGGTTTATTACCTTCAGGTTTGGAAATAGGTGGTCTATTGTTATTAATAGGCGGTTTATTACCTTCTGGTTTAGAAATAGGCGGTCTGCTGTTATTAGAGGGAGGTTTATTACCTTCAGGTTTGGAAATAGGTGGTCTATTGTTATTAGTAGGTGGTTTATTAACCTCTGGTTTGGAGGCAGGAGGTCTGCTGTTATTAGAGGGAGGTTTATTACTTTCAGGTTTAGAAACTGAAGGTCTATTATTACTGGGTGGATTAGGTTTAGTGACTACAGGATTACGGTTATTACCACTAGGCTTTACAGCAGGAGATTTGCTGTGGTTATTAGTTTTATTAACACTTTCCTTAGCCATTACAAAACAAGGATAGCTTAATATTAGAATAAGTATACTGATTAATTTAATTTTCATTTTTGTTCTTCCGTATATGACTATGTTCCTAATATAGATATATACGAAAGAGCTTTTTTAGTCGTGTTACTTTGCTTATTGTTTACGCGTTCTTTACATAACTAAATGAAATTTACATTAAGTTGAATATTGTTAGGTAATGTTACTTTTAATTAGGTTCGATTTAATGATCTTGATTTAATAATGAACATAATTGTTTAGTGGCTTCTAGCATAGCAAAACTAGGGCGAGCAATACGATCATTATCAAAAATAAATAATTTATGATTCTTTACAGCAGATAACTGTGGCCAAGCTAACCAAGCATCAAGTAGTGGCTGTTGAGAGGCGATAATTACTTGTGGATTTTTTGCTAGAACACTTTCTATATTGACCTGAGGCGCAGGTAAATCAACATTATCAAAAATATTTTCAGCACCACAAACTTTAAGGGCATCACCAATAATTTGGTTTTTACCTATGGTATAAATGGGTTTATCCCATAACTGATAAAATACTTTTAAAGGGGTTGTTTGATGATAACGTTGGCGTAATTGAGTAAGCTCATTCTTCATTTTTTCAGACAACGCTTTACCTTGTTGTTCTCTACCAATTTGTTTACCTAGTAAAGCGAGTTGTAGGGCTAACTCATCAAGTGTGTGAGGATTAGTTTCAACTATTTTATAGCCTAAAGAAGTTAGCTGTTGTTGTTGCGATGGTTTAATACTGGTAGGCCAAATTAGAATAACATCAGGTTGTAAGCTGATTATTTTTTCTAGGGAGTAGCCTTCTAGATTACCAATAGGCTGTGCTTTTTTTAGAATAGGTAAACGTTGTTTATCATAATCTGATACCCCAACTAATAAATCAGCACCATCTAGCTCAATAACTATATCAGTTAAAGAAGGTGTTAAACTAATGACACGTAGTTTTTGTGTGTCAGCAAAACTAATAGAACAGTTGATTACTATAAAAAGGATAGTAATTAATTTTATTAGTCTGTACATAAGTTAAGTAGTACCAATTAACGTGGGTTATCTTCAGATTTTTCTTGTTGATGTTGTAGACCTAATAAATGCCCCATCTTGCCTGCTTTAGTAGCTAAATAGTTTTGGTTATAACGATTTTTGCCAAA
>JBEBWU010000174.1:0-5292 GCA_040391985.1 Entomomonas sp.
TGCATCCCTTTTTCGGAAAGCCTCCTATCCAAATTATTCTTTGCTATTTGGTTAAGTTATAAATTTATTAAGCGAACTAAATTTGTTCGTTATGAAGAAATGAAGTATCCAGAGTTTAGGGAAGAAGATGAGAAATAATCATTTGTATGATTAATAAAAAAGCACCTTAAAGGTGCTTTTTTGTTTTTATCTAGGTTTTACCCAAAATAATTCATGTCTGCGTACTGCCTTACGAAAAAATTCGTTTTCACCTGCTGGTGGATGTTCACGCTCAGTAATAAGTGATTGAATCAAACGACGTAAGCGTCTTTTAATTGATAATGGTGGTTGTAAATCGTGCTCCATCGTTAATGCCATTGCTTTATTAAGCTGTGTTTGTTTATTAAGCACAGGACTCCATAATGTATAAGCAGGTAGTGGGTCTACAGCAGGTGGCAGAGCGATACCTTGATAAGCAGGTCCCATTGGCCAACGATCATTATCATGCAAATGGTTAGCGTAAAGCAGTTGCGTGGTGGGTTGCCAAGTGGTTATTTGTAATACTTCTTCAACCAATAAACTTGCTTCCACATGGTCTTCATGGGGGTCTAGTTGTGGATGGGGCATAATAATAACTTCAGGCTTGAAGTGTTCAATTAAGAAAGTGAGATCATTTTTTAAATTATGCCATGTGGCTAAGCCATCATTATCACTCGGTAAGGGTAAGGTATTAAATAGTCGAACTAAGCGGGTATCCGTTTCACCTGATTCTTTCGAGCCAAATGACTGCTCAGGTTGTTGGTGCATTGCTTTTAACTGTAAGCAGTAATAACCCAATTGAACACTATTACTAGGATTAATACCTCCCCATAAAGGAACGGCAATACTATCCCAACTTCTTAGACGTCCCTTAAGCTTGGCTGCCTCTTGTTTGGTTAGGTTAAGCGTTTGTTGGTAATGTTCAGCTTCAATTTCACCTTGCGTGAGGGTGATAATGCTGGCATCTGGACATTGGCTATATTGTCCGAAGGCAGACAGTTCAGCATCATCTGAGTGTGGCGCAATAACCATCATACGTTGTTGGCTGTAGTCAGGATTAGTAAAGCCAAAAAGTGTTAATTCACCTTTAATATAGCAATGCTTAGTAGAAATTGTAATATTTCCTTGCTGTAACTCATCAGCTAGGCCTGATAAATTAATATAACGTAACCCTTGTACACCTCTTTCAAAATCTTGGCGATCAGTTAGTTGATTGGTTTTAATAATAACTTGTGGGTCTAATAAGTACCCCATAAAAGAGGTTTTTAAATTAATAGCTAAAATAAGGGTATCAAAATTATCAGGCAAATTATCTAAATTGATCTGTAAAGTATCTTGTTGTAATTGTGCAGCGACTGTAAAAGTATTGTCAGGGAAGTTATACAGATAATCCTGTTTAGGCGAGTAGAATAAGTGATCAGCTAACCATACCTCATGGATAATCCAAATACCGATAATGATAAAAGGTATAAAGCAAGCCAATAGAGGAATAAAAAAAGAAGCAACAATCCAAGTAAGTAAATAGATAGCAAATCCTATTAGGATTAATCGTTTCTTTTGACGATGTTTTTTTAATAACTGCTGTTTTTTACTCATTAATTAATAATTCCTACAGGCGTGCGATTACACCAACGATCTTTATATTCTCTATCCGCTCTACCAAAAGAATAGCGTAATGTCTTATTAAGTTGATTGGCTTGTTCCCAAGCTTGCTGTAAGTTAACGAAACTTAATACACTACCAGGGCTAAACGTTCTTTCTTGTGGATCTACGCCACCATTTACATATTCAATACTAAGCCATTTAGGTGATTCTACTTGGTATAAAACCTGTATGGCTATTGGATTATCTTCTAAGAAGATAACAGAACCCACCATAAACTCATGCAATAAAGTAAATACTTCTTTTTGAGTTGCTGCACTAGGTACTTGGAAATTCCAACGTTTAAAAAATAGTTCACAATAGATAGTAGCTAATTGTTCAGCGGAGAAATCTAAAATAGGTTTTATAACACCACCTGTTTCTTCTAATAGTCGTAATTCACGGCGTTGGTTATATCTAAATTTCTTAGAATATTCTTCAGAAGCACGGGCTATAGCCAACTGTTCTTTTTGTGTTTTCCAGTTAGTAATTTGTGGCTGATTAAGTATAGAAAGATAACGCGCCTTGTGGCGTAAAGTGATTTGGCTATTTTCTGCAAATGGTAGAATAATTTCAGCATTACCAAGGTCAAACAAACCGCGCTTACCATGTTTTTTTAATTGGTCTCGAGAAAGTGCCAGTGAGTCTCCCCAACAAGCAATAGCTCCAACTAATTGTCCATCTTGTTGCCAACCAAGGTAACGTACCGCTATATTGGCAAATTTGGATAGTTTATCAATAATAGTAGGATGGGTAGCTACACTACCACCATAGGTTTGCCATGTTTGTTCATAAGTAGTAGCATCAATTTCATGCCAACCACGTTCGCGAAACCATTGAAACTTATTCAGTAACACTGCTTTTTCCTTTAATAAATAGTGCAGTTATTTTAACATGATATTAATTGATAGGCTTTAATCTTGCTAGTTGAAAGCACATAGAAAAGGTGACTTATTTGCTGAATAAAATAAAAACATATTTAATTGTGGGTTCCTTAGGTACTGGTAAAACTAGCTTAATCCAACAATTATTAAAACAAAAACCAAGCAATGAGCAGTGGGCTGTCTTAATTAATGAATTTGGTAAAATAGGTGTTGATAAAGCTTTATTAGGAGAGCAAGCAGTTACTATTAGTGAAATAGCAGGAGGCTGTATTTGTTGTACTGGAGGTGCACCTTTTCAAGTTGGGTTAAGTAGATTACTAAAAGAGTCTAAACCTGATGTGCTTTTTATAGAGTTATCAGGGTTAGGCCATCCTCTACAAGTACAAAAACAATTACAAGTTGAACCTTGGAGTACAGTTTTAACATTGTATTCCTTGCTACAAGTGGTAGATGCCAAACAATTATTAGCAGATTTTCAGCCTTATAGCAGTACAGGCTTATTATTAGTTAATAAATCAGAATATATTACTAAACAGCAACAACAAGCGATAAATAAACAATTCCCACAATATAATTTGTATTGGACAACACAAGGCTATTTACCCTTGTCTTATTTACCTAAACAGCCTTTAGTAGAGCAGTTATCACAACAACAAATCTATATTGCTCATAGTGAAGATGGGCAAAAAGGGCAACTGGCAGAGGGGATTGTTTGCCATATTCAAGATCAACTTGAAGGATGGTCTATCGGTTGGCAGTTTGAACCAAGCTATTGTTTTGATAAGATAAAATTAGATGAGTGGTTGGAGCAATATCAATGGCTACGAGCAAAGTTAGTAGTACATACCAATCAGGGTTGGTTATCTGTTAATGCTGTTGCTAATGATATACCTACTTGGAAAGCAACAGAATGGCGTAAAGATAGCCGTATAGAACTTATATTTTCTACTAAACAAGCAGAAAAACTATTGATAGATACCCTATTAACTACCATCAGTTAAAGGTATTACAACTACTTACTTTGCCACTATCAAACCCTGTTTTAAACCATGTATAACGTTGCTCTGATGTGCCATGAGTAAAACTATCTGGAATTACACGGCCTTGAGCTTGTTTTTGTAATCTGTCATCACCAATGGCCATGGCTGCATTTAGAGCCTCTTGTAGGTCATTAGGGTCTAGAATATTTTCATTTTCCATATAGTGACCCCAAACACCTGCTAAACAATCAGCTTGTAACTCTAATTTAACAGATAATTTATTTTGTTCTACTTCACTGCGGCCTTGTTGCATAGCACGCATTTTATCTGTGATGCCCAATAAGTGTTGTACATGGTGTCCAACTTCATGAGCAACAACATAACCTTGGGCAAAATCACCACCCGCACCAAAGCGTGTTTTCATCTCTTCATAAAAAGAAAGGTCAATATAAACAGTGCTATCTGTTGGGCAGTAGAAGGGGCCCATAACGGATTGACCTACACCACAGCCAGTGCGAGTAGCACCACGGTAAAGCACTAGTTTAGGATCAGTATATTGTTTACCCATCTGTTGGAAAATAGTGGTCCAAGTATCTTCTGTGGTTGCTAACACCACAGAAGTAAATTGTGCCATCTCATTATCACGAGGTGAGTCTACTGGTTGCTGTTGAGAAGTTACAGGAGAAGATTGACCTGTTAATAAAGGGGTAAGGTCTATACCGTAGTAACCTGCTACAAAGACTATAACAATAACAGCAATGCCTAATTTGCCACGAGGTAGACTAAAGCCAGTCATAGGCATAGATTGATCTGAGCGACGATCTTCAATGTTGTCGCTTTCTCGACGATTTTTCCAGCGCATATAAAATATTCAAAATAACCAATAAAATTGGTTTATTATGATGAAAGTATTTAATAAAATGCAACTAGCTTTTAATCTAACAAATTCTTCAATATATTTAAAAAGGTTTGTTAAACAGCTTTTAGTTTGATCTCTATTATCTATTCAAAGGAATCCCTTTACATGTCTTGTACTAGTCCTGTTATTGTTGCCTTAGACTTTTCGACTGTTGAAGATGCTATTAATTTAGCTAAACAATTAGATCCTACAAAATGTCGTGTGAAGATAGGTAAGGAGTTATTTACAGTCACAGGTCCAAAAATTGTTGAGGAATTACAAAAATTAGGATTTGAAGTATTTTTAGATTTAAAATTCCATGACATCCCTAATACCACTGCAATGGCTGTTAAAGTAGCTGCCTCTATGGGGGTATGGATGGTGGATATTCATTGCGTTGGTGGTTTAGCCATGATGCAAGCTTGCCGTAATGTACTGGATCAAATGAACAGTAAAACGTTATTAATCGGTGTTACTGTTTTAACGAGCTTAGGGGTTGAGGATTTACAGCAGTTAAGTATTACTAAAACACCAGAGCAACAAGTGTTAAGTTTAGCTCAGCTAGCAGCGGAAGCTAGGCTAGATGGATTAGTAAGTTCTGCACAAGAGGCTAGAGCGTTAAAGGTAAACTTCCCTCAATTAAAGTTAGTAACACCAGGCATTAGACCTATTGGTTCAAGTAAAGATGACCAGCAACGTATTGTTACCCCTGCACAGGCCATACAAGATGGTTCAGATTATCTAGTTATTGGTCGCCCTATTACTAAAGCAATTAACCCTACACAAGCATTAGAAGATATTTTAACTAGCTTAAAGTAGTTTTTAATTATCTTTTTCCTTTCTTTATTTTACTAGAGTCTATGTAGTTATA
>JBEBWU010000175.1:0-5285 GCA_040391985.1 Entomomonas sp.
GTAACGATATTATTAACGCTAATGTAGCAGGTAGTTCAGATACTTTTATCTTTAACTTAGGTGATGGTAAAGACACCATTAATAGCATTGATACAGCAGCAGTTAAAGGCCAAGACACGCTAGTATTTGGTGAAGGTATTACAGCTGATATGATTAGCTATACCAAAACAGGTTATAACCTAATCATTAAAGTAGGTGATAATGGTGATCAAATTACCATTAACAACTACTATAGAGGGGCTAACTACCAAACATTAGATCAGATGAAGCTAGCCGATGGTACTATTATTAATAGTGATGGAAGTAGTGGTAATAGTTCTGGCTCTGAAGTAATCGTATTGCAGTCACGGATGGCCATGGCTAGTTTAGAAAATCAAGCTACTGGATTAGTAGATGCAATGGCTTCATTTGCTCCTGAAGCTGCTAGTTCTTCTGTTTTAGGTGAAAGTGATAACTATGACCTTAATAATCTATTAGCGGTTAATGCTGTATAGTTAAAATACTTTCATTATATTTAGAGGGCCTCTTATTAATTAAGGGGCTTTCTATTTTATTAGGTGAATCATATTAAATAAAAAACCATTTAAAAATTAATGTTTTAAATCATTGTATGGAAAAATAATAAGCTATTGCTTTTATCACTGTTTAATTGTCTTTATACTATAGTCTAATAATAAGAAACAGTTTTGTAGCATAATTAAGTTTTATTTAATATTAAATAGATAAAATGATATTGATGTATTTGGCTATTACGGTTTAAAGGAGTTAAAAAGTGTTTAGTGTAGCTAATGAAACCATCTACTCACTGCAAATAGAAGGGTTAGAGAATTCTGGTTTGCAAGTATTGAGTTTTGACGGTATTGAAGGAATGAATGCTGAGTATGCCTTTGAAATTACACTTGTTCATAATCATCTACGATTTGATATAACACAACTCCTTTCCAAACCAGCTTATCTTTCATTTGCAGCAGATGGCCAGCAAGGTATTCATGGTGTTATTCATAGTGTAAAACGTGGTGCAGTAGGTAATCACTATGCTCAATTCAAAGTAATACTTGCTCCTCGCTTTAGTCATCTTTACAAAAGAGTAAACCAACGCCGTTGGGTTGAAAAAACAGTACCAGAAATTATCACCTCGATTCTCAATGAGCATGCCATGCAACAAGGTGATAAAAATGGTTTTGAATTTAAACTTAAAGAAACTTATACTCCTCGTGAGTTTTGTGTGCAGTATGATGAGAGTGATGCTGACTTCATTCATCGCTTATGCGAAGAAGAAGGTTGGGGTATTACCTATAACTTTACCAATACCTCACATCAAATGGTTTTTAGTGATGCACAACCATTTCTACCCTCACTAGCAGAAGCAATTCATTATGCTAGTGATACAGGTTTTGTAGCAGACCATCCTGTACTTAAGCGCTTTGATGTAGGATTAAGTAGTGCTACTAAAACAGCAAGTTTTAGAAACTATAATTTCACTAATATGAAAATCCCTGAAGGTACATCAGAAGGGCAACTTAGTAAAAAAGCTAATGAAGCAGTAGAGCCAAATTTAGAAAGTTATGATTATCCAAATCCACATATGGATAAAGCCAAGGCAGATCAGCTTTCAAAAATAGAGATTGAACGATTAAGGGCAAGTCATATTCTAGCGGAAGCTTACTCAGATGTACCAACACTTCATGCAGGTTACTTTTTCACAATAGAAGATTATCCAGCATTAGATACTTTAGATACCACTCAACCATGGCTAGTTAAACAAATCCGCCATCAGGCAAGACAACCTCAAGTACTAGAAGCATGGGGAGGAGAGGGTTCTGCTAATACAACCACCCTTGAAGCATTATACAATACACTTCAAAAGTATTTTAGACATCCTATTGTTGAAGAGCTGGAGTTCCCTTATGAAGACTATCAACAAGGTTATCGTAATTGCCTAGTTGCTACTCCGCAAGAAGTAACTTATCGACCAGTAAGATTACATAGAAAACCTCAAGTATTAGGATCACAAACAGCTATTGTTACAGGTGCCACAGGTGAAGAGATTTACTGTGATGAGTATGGTCGAGTTAAAGTACAATTTCATTGGGATAGAGAAGGTTCTTATGATGAGAATAGCTCTTATTGGATCAGAGTAGCCAGTAACTGGGCACATGATGGTTATGGTACTGTAGTTATTCCTAGGGTGGGAATGGAAGTAATGGTCAGCTTCTTAGAAGGTGACCCAGATTCCCCAGTAATTACAGGCGCAGTTCATAACGGTGTCAATAAAGTACCTTATGATCTACCAGCCAACAAGACTAGAAGTGTATTTAAAACCAGTTCTTCAAAAGGTGGTGTAGGTTCTAACGAACTTCGTATTGAAGATAAAGCAGGCCAAGAGCAAATCTTTGTACAAGCACAAAAAGACTTTGATCAACTCACAAAAAATAACCATACAGTACAAGTGCTTAACAATAGTCATCTGCAAGTTCAAAATGAACACTCAGAAACTATTGTAAAAAATAGATATCAACATCAACAGGCTGAGGAACATCACCTTACTCAACTAGATCGTAAAACTCAAATAATGATGAACGATCACAAAACAGTAGGGATAAGTGAACATGAAACAATAGGCACCATTAAAACTGTACAGGCTGGTATGGAAATACACCTTAAATCAGGCTTGCAAACGGTGATAGATGGTGGTCTTAGTCTCACTTTAAAAGCAGGGGGACAACATATTGTACTTAATCCAGCAGGCATATGGATGACCATGCCCGTATGGACAGGTGGTGTACCGATGGAAGGTACGCCAGCAGCACCATTACTGCCTTTAAACAAAAATAAGGCTGTAGAGTCAACTAGTTCACCTGTAGCGCAACGGCAAGCTTTATTAAAAGCTCAACCTCGTTGTGAGATTTGTGAGCAAATGGCTGCACAAGCTAAGGAAAATGCATAATGGCTCGATATACTTATGCACTTATTGATGGGGTTATGCGACAAACAGCAATACGTGATTTGTACTCAAAAAAGGAACCATTACAAACCATACCACTGTATATTAATACTCCCTATAAAGAGAATTATGATCTTGGTCCAATATTAGTATCAGCGCTTGATGGCTCTAATCTAATCAATGAAATAAAACAAAGCTGGACTAATAGTACAACCATTATTCATAGTAATGAATATCTACAAACGATAGCAGATCATCTAAAACAGCTGATTACAGTAACAGATGAAACAAATAGTAAAGCACTATTTAGATTTGCAGACCCTTTAACCACTTGGTATTGGTTAAATAGTTATAAACAAAATGCACTACCTGACATCATGGGGCCTATCAACACATGGCGAGTGCCTGTACCAATAGCCAAGTGGCAACAATCAACTATAGAGTGGCAGACTTTTGAAAACCCTCAAACTGAACCTTTAGGGATTAAGCTTGACTACCTAAATGAACCTCAAGTTGAGGCGCTTAATCAAGCAGCGGCTTTCAAATTAAAAAATGAAATCTATGAAACTTGCATAGAAATAATGCCTAATTTCTTTGAAAATCAGCCAGAAAGCAAAATCAGCCAATGGATGGATTTGCAACATAAAAAAGCAACGGAATTTGGTGTTATTAGTAATCGTAGCTATGCAATGTGGTATGTCATGGCTATGGAGTTTGGTAATGATTTTGCAACCAAACCACAAGGCATTTACCAAAGCTGGTTGACATCACAACCAAAATACAAAGGGCTTCCAGCAGAAGTCAATATACAACATTTTTTTGATGAACGTATCCAGCCTAGTGAAGCAGTAGCAATGGAGATAGCATAAATGGGAAATACAGCACAAACTAATAGAAATGATACAGTAAGAGCTAGGCACGATAATACTGCAAGTGGAAGTGGTCAATGTCCTAATCAGGTTACTGAAATCAAAATATTTCCTGTACGCTATGCAGTAGACGAAAATTCCTTTTTAGAAGATCTATCTCAACTAGTTGAGCCACAAGATTGGAAAAAAATAATAACTACCGCTAGTGAGCATGGGTTAAGCCAAGAATGGTTAGCTAAACACCCAGATCTAGATACACTCTTACCAGCCCTTAACAGTCGCAGCTATACCTTACGTCAACTACGTTCAGGCTGGCTTTATGTTTGGTCTAGTCAAAATAAACTAGAAGAATACCAAATCAAGCCGGCTCAAAGCGTAGGTGGTAAACCAGAGTTCATCAAGGTTGACCTAGAAGCAAATAAAGATAAAGACGAAAGAACGGCAACAGGGGAGGCGAGTCAGTTAATCACAGTTCCCAATACCGTAGTGCATATGGCTTATTCATCTGTGCAATGGTCATGGCGTATCTGTGAAAAAATGCAATCCTCAACTAATAACAGCAAATGGATGCGTAGATTTAATTTACCAAATTACCTACCAGAGCATACTGATACACTAGAGAACCTTGCAAAAGATGTGGCAGATGTTTTTCAAGGTCAGCCACAAACTAATTTTAAATCAAGCTTAACTACATCAAACGCAGAACATGTAAAAGAAACTAGAGAGCTTGTTAGCAATGTGCCAGATATATCAATCTTATCTGCCTCAGACAACAAACAAGCAGATATTATTGCTGCACTAGATGACCCATTTGGTATTATAGATGATCTATTATTGGGCTTAAGCTATGTAGTAACTGAAAAAAACAATTACGAAGAACAAAATCAACGTAAAACACGTATTGCAGAAATAGCCATTAGCTTAAGTGGTTTGGGTGTTGATGAATTTCTTCCAGACCAAGTTAAAGAAGACCTAGAACAAAAATATCAATACCTAAAAGATTTAGTGAGTTTAGGCTACCTCGATGCAGCATACAACGCTTACTTAGAACGTGAGCAAAATAGAGTGGCTGCTGAAATGGATCCTCCTGCACCTTGGGGTGGTTTCAGTGGCTCCGAAAAACGATTTAATAGCGTAGCAAGAGCATTCCAAGCTAAATGGGCAAGTAAGGGGGGAGAGCCTAAAGAAAGTGTTACTACTGCTAATGCAGTGGGTGAGTCACAAACCACCTTATGGTTAGATAAAGTCATTGAGTGGGATCGTTGTTCCAACTTAAGACGTCACCTTAAACTAGAAGAAGCGCTAGACCATCTGGTTAAAAGAGAGCAGGCATTGAAAGCCTATCAATACTGCACAGATAATATGATTGCTGATCTTGTGCCATGGCTCGATAAACTATCTCCCGATGCAGATGAAATATTCCATGACACTACTGTTTTCAAGCACTCAACAGAACTGTATGCTAATGCAGA
>JBEBWU010000176.1:0-5281 GCA_040391985.1 Entomomonas sp.
AAGTGATGATAATTCTACAGTTACTTACGAGGGGGGAACCGTTAATGGAGCCCTCGTCCAAGATGGTAATATTAAAAAACTAGTCGTTAAGGGAACAGAAGTTGTTAATGGTAGTACCTCACTAAGTAAAGGAGCTGTTATTAGTCTAGGTGGGGTGAATGGTGCAGATAGATACAATAACAACTATGGTAACCTTGAGGTAGAGGTTGATAAAAATACATCTATCACAGCTACTGCATCTTCTAATATTGTAGGTATTTATGTAAGGACGGATACCGCCGACTCTTTAGCTAAAGTGACATCAGGCGCTACTATAAACCTAACTAATACTTCATCTTTTCCCCAAGGAGTATGGGTAGAAAATAAAGGTGGTAGTGGTGAGCTTAACTTAACTCAAGATAGCGATATTACAGTGACAGGGAGTGGGGCAATAGGTGCTGGTATTTCTGCAAAAAATAACGCTTTAATAGTTAATCAGGGAAATATGACCTTAAATGGTGATTATGGAGTAGTGATTAGTGCAACTGCTGGAACTGCAAATGTTACGTCAACAGGTAATATTACAACCAATGGATTAAGTAATGTTGGTATCAGTGTTAATGCAACAGATGCTGATAGTACTGACACGCCTATCATTAAAGCATCAGGTCAAATAACCATAGGAAAAGATACAGCAGGTGCTATTGTCAATGGTGCTAGTTGATCTAAAGGTATTTCTTTATCAACTACCAATAAAAATGGTGGAACGGTTATTTATAATGATGAACAAAATAGCATCCGTATTAACTCAGGATCAAACTCAGGATATCCTACAGTATTGTCAGCTGGGATCTATAGTGTTAATACGGGTGGCGGTCGTAACTATATCAATGCCATTATGAAGAGTATTGATGTTTTTGGCGATTATAGTGCTGCCATTATTGCTGATAGCAAAGGTGGTGAGACAGGTAATATTCAAGTAAAAACAACAGGTGATATTAATATCACAGGTGGTAATACCGTTGGTATAAAAACGACTAATAGTAACACAAAGGGAGATACAGTCATTGACCATACTGGCAATATTACTATGACTGGCTCAACCTCTTCTGCTCTGTCATCAAATATAGGCATAGATTCTACCACAACAGCCTCTACCTCGATGGTTAATGTAAAGGGTAATATTAATATTGATTCAGACAATGCAATAGGTGTTTCTTCAACTGCGACAGATAATGGTTCAGCTTCTATTTTTTTTGGAGATGTAAATAAAGCTCAACGCTCTTCATTAAATATAGAGTCGTTAGGTAATTCAGATGCTAATAAGTTGATTGGATTATTAGGTCAATCTAACGGGCAAGCAAATAGCTCAATGATTCAAATAAGCTATGCTGGTGCACTGAAAGTGTCTGGTGAGGGTGAAACAACAACTGTTTCTGCAAATGGGGCAAAGGGTAGTTCTGCCATAGTTACGGTCACTCAAACCAATTTGGTTTCAGCTGCTTCTACAAAAGGTGATGCTACAGCTATTTCTGCACAAACAGCTAATTACGGTGATGGAGCAGCTTCTGTGATGGTTTGGGATACAACAGAGGTTAAAGCTAGCTCAACAGAAGGTAAGGCAACAGCCATTGATGTTGTATCTGTTAGTAATAGTGGCGCATCTGTAACGGTTATGAATACTAAATTAGTAAGAGCTGACTCAACAGATGGTGTAGCGATTAATGCAGTTAGTACAGTGGGTGATAATGTTGTTTCATTACTTGGAGATACTACTATACAAGGTGGTGCAGGTAGTAATGGTGCAGGTATTAATTTGACTAGTACAGTAGGTAATATAGCCGTTAATAACCTTGGCGCAACTATTACTTCTGATAATGATCTAGCTGTAATAACTAATGGTGATGCTTCTAGAAATTCTACAGATATTTTTAATACAGGAAAAATTATAGGTTATGTTACGTTAAACGGTGGTAACGTGACAGTTAATAATGAGCAAGGTGGCTTATTTTCTTTACAAGATTTTGGTGCTGATGGTAACAATAAGGGAATATCAACCTCAACAATAGGTACTGATGGTAAAGGTGTATTTAATAATAGAGGTTCAGTTGCATTTGGTGATAAAAACTTTATAGGCAGCAATATCAATACGGCAAGTCATGCTGTTATAGAGGTGGGTACTTTTAATAATGCGGGCATTATAGATTTAACTACTAATAGCTTAGCTAAAACTAATGCTGCAGTGCATAGCAATTACATTGGTAATACACTTACTATTAATGGTAATTATGTTTCTGATGGTGGTCAGCTGATTGTTAATACATTAGTAGGTAAAAATAATAGTGTAGATGGGAAAAGTGATCAACTAATTGTTAATGGTGATGTTTCTACTGGTACAGGTGGTGCAACACTGGTGACTATACGTCCTACTCAAGATAGTATTAGTGCACTCATTACTAATCCTGACCATGGTATTAAAATTATTGAAGTCAATGGTATAAGCTCAAGTGATGCTTTTATGCTGAATAGTCCTGTATTAGCAGGAAGATATGAGTATATTTTAAGCCAACCGGAAGATGATCCCACTAATTATAATTGGTATTTAAGTAATAAGGCTAAAGCAGGATGGAGTGAAAGCTATAACTTAAATCCATCAATAGGTGCTTATCTGAGTAATCAAACAGCTGCTACAGAAATGTTTAGAATGTCACTCTTTGATAAACTAGTTGCAAATAACGGTGCTAGTGATGATGCTGAACAAAAGTTCTTATGGTTTCGTACCAAGATGACTCATGACGGGTATCGTAGTGCCAGCAATGCATTAAGTAATCGTTCTCGTACCTATATGGCTCAGATGGGTGGAGATCTCGCTGTTTTAAAATTAGAAACAGGTTATTTACATTTAGGTGTTATGGCGGGGTATGGTGATCACAAAAATACTAGTACCTCTAGAAACACTCGCACTAAAGCTGAAGGTAAAGTGAAAGGCTATAATGTTGGTGGTTATGTAACATATTTTGCCAATAGAGATACTCAAACAGGTCTATATATTGATACTTGGACTGAAATGAGTTGGTTTCGTAATACAGTTGAAGGCAAGGGACAGTTAGGAACACATCATTATAATAGTAATGTTTGGAGTAACTCTGTGGAAGTAGGTTATGGTTTATCTATTGCTAATAACAAACAATATGAATGGTTAATTACGCCACAACAGCAATTTATTTATAATTTATATGACACAGATAATCAACGTGATAAGAATGGGTTAATCGTTACCGCTAATAAAGCAAGTGGCTTAGTCAGTCGTACAGGCATACGATTACATGGTCGTGGTGTTCAAAAATCTATGTTGGAGCCATTTTTAGAAGCTAACTGGATAAATTCAACAGCTAAGAACCAATTAAAATTTAATGGTGAGAATGAACGTGATGGGTTACCTCGTAATCGTTATGAAGCTAAGATAGGTGTACAGGGAAATATCAATAATAAATGGAGTCTATCTGGTGAAATAGGTGGTGTATGGGGAGAAAATAAGTATAAGTCTTATCAAACTCAGATTAATGTAAATTATCACTTCTAATAGAACTGATGTTAATCTTTTATTAGTAAGAATATGAAGTGGTTAAATTAGATGTATACTGATTATTAAGTAGAAAGTATTAGTTATTGATATTGAGGTTGGCTAAAAATTATGACTCAGATTGACTGTCAACTAAATCCTATGGCTATTTATGCAGAAGGTGTTGATTCTTCAGATTATATAGATTCTGTGGCCCCTTTGATCATTCAAACATTGGGTAATATTGGTGACTTGCTTGATGTTGGAGCTGGGGGAGGACAATTAGGTTCATCATTACAGACTCAAAGTAATCGTTGGGTTGCTATAGAGCCAGACTTGTATATGTGTGATCGTTTACACTCCTATCCAAATTGTACATGTGTTATTCCTTCTGGTTGGAAAGAAGTACATAATCTATCAGGCCAGTCTTTTGATACTGTGTTGGCGGCTAATATGATTGCACCGCAAGCAGATGCTATTAATTTTCTAGAACGTTGTCGTTTTTGGACAAGAAGTGCTATTGTGTGGATAGTGCCTTCACAACGTGGCCCAAAAGAACTTTGTCTGTCTGGTTGTTTACCAAACGAGTGGGTAAAAGAGGGCAATGAGACAGGCTACGAAAGAGTAATGTCTCAATTATCAGAGCCAGACTATCCAAATTACACATTAACAGTAGATTGGACATTTACGTATATAACTAGAGATATTGATATGATTGCAACGCATATGGCCAATCAACTTGGTTGGGATATAAATGATAGTCGTAGGCTAAATATGCGTGAACATCTAACTTCAAACTCAATACAAGATGGACTAGATTTTTATCTAAAAGTACCAAAACAATCTACCATTCTTATTTGGAAAAATCAGTAAAATAGTTGCATTATTAATACAGTAAAGATTTAAGATTTCAAGTGAAGAAAATTAAATTTTAGTAAAAAGCCCCTTAATTAGGGCTTTTTGGTTAACAGATTGTTTTAAAATGTTTTTCTGGTATTTAGGATAAACTTTGTGTTCCCCAACACTTAATACCATTATCCGTGATAATAAAAAAGTTTTCGGTGAATAATGTTGTAAGGTAACCTTTAGCAACAAGATTATTAGCCGCATGGTAATGGCCAGAGTCTTTAGTTACTTCTACACATCTAAACTCTTCAATTGGATGATCTTTAGCTGTGTAAGCTTTACCAAGTATTAATTGCTCGTCTTTAGTCATAAGCCTCCCGATAACACATTAATTAATAATTATTTTTTACTGTAAGTTAATGCTATAAAATTTGGTTTTTATATTTCAATAAAGCAATTTCAATATTTTTAATATACCAAAGTTTTTTTTAAATTTGCAAGTATTCATATAATCTTTTAGAAAATGATTAAAGTATTATTAAAGCTAGAAGGTGTTCTAAGCTGTGCTATGAAGTAGATAGTCGGTTATTATTAAATTCAAATAATGTTAAATATACTTGATCATGGACAATAATATACATTTTTAAAACCAGAAAGTAATTTGTAAGTTCGATTTGACTTAGTTACCTTTGGCCTTACATGTTATATAGATAAATAATATTTAATATCATTAGATTCATACTCTGCAAATAGATCAGATAGTATATATCTTAATATAGCAGTTATTCTTGTTAAAGCATAAAGAGACAAACAATATTATTTGACACTATGTAATCTCCATCAATAAACGGAGATTTAAAATGAAATATAAAAATAAATTATTTACTACATTAT
>JBEBWU010000177.1:0-5266 GCA_040391985.1 Entomomonas sp.
TTAGCTAATGAAAATGTGGCGGCTTCAGCATTAAACACATGGTTAGACCTGTTTACTCAACACTATCTAGCCGCTCGAGAAAGCCGAAAAGTTAATGTGGATGATGTGCTACATCAACAAGCATTAACATATCAAATGGATCTTTAGTTATTAACTGGTAATGATGGTTGTTTTTTTGTTGGCCAGATTTGAGCAATAATCATCCCTATAAACATAAGCATACATCCAATATAGCCTCGTGTTGTTAATGATTCGTCTAAGAATATAGCACCACAAATAGCAGCAAATACTGCTTCTAATGATAGGATAACAGCCGCATGTGATGGAACAGCATCTTTCTGAGCAATAAGTTGTAGCGTAAAACTAATAGCCACTGAAACAATCCCTGTAAAGAAAATAGCCAGTAGTGCTGGTTGAGCAAAGCTCATTTGTAGTCCTTCTAAGGGAGCTGCCAGCAATAAACTAAGTATTGAGCAGACTAGACACTGCATAAAGGCCACTGCGATAGGGTCATAACGACTGACTAGGAAGCCAGCACTTAGTACATGAAGTCCCCATGCAAATGCGCTGATTAGGGTAATTAAATCCCCAAAACTGATGGTAAGGTGATCTGTTAATGTAAGAAGGGCCATACCAATAACAGCTAATATGGCACCAATCCATGTACCTAGTCCTGTTCTTTGACCAATGATTAAACCAAGGATAGGAACCAAAATGACATAAAGGCCAGTAATAAATCCAGAGTTAGTAATAGTGGTGTACTTAATACCTATCTGTTGCAAATTGATGCCTATAGTTAATATAATTCCTAATACTATGCCTCCTGCGATAGTCCTTTTAGAAAATATTTGTAATAAAGTAAGTTTATTTTTTCTTAAATAAAAGAAGATAATAGGCAGTAGTGCAAAAGTGCCTAATAGAAAACGTACTCCTGAAAAGGTTAGCGCGCCCATGTAGTTCATTGCGACATTTTGTCCGAGAAACGTGCTTCCCCAGATCATGGCAGTGATTAACATTAGAATGTTGGCACGGACTATAGCAGTTTGCATGATGTTCCATTGATAAAAAAACGAATAACTTTGCCTGAAAATATGATGATTCGCTAGTGTTATTTAAGAAAATATAGTTAAATTGTACAGTCAGTAATCATAATTAAAATATAGGAAGATAGCACGTGAATAAATATGATATCTTAATTGCAGATGACCATCCTCTGTTTAGAAATGCCCTACGTCATACACTAGTGTTAGGCTTGGGTTCTGATACTAAACTGGTGGAAGTGGATACCATTTCTAATTTAGAAAAAAGTTTAACGGATAAGTCTGATTGGGATTTAGTGTTACTCGATCTAAATATGCCAGGTGCTTATGGTTTTTCTGGGTTGGTATTGTTGCGTGGCCAATATCCTAAAATCCCAGTAGTAATTATTTCTGCTCAAGAAGAACCTTCTATTGTTAATCGCTCTAGAGAGTTTGGTGCAGTTGGCTTTATTCCTAAATCTAGTCCTTTAGAAACTATTCAAAAGGCAATTCAACAAGTATTAGATGGCGACACATGGTGGCCTTTCCCTGAGAATACTGATGATGGTATGGAAGAGGAAGCTAAAGAAACTAGTGCTAAACTAGCTAGTTTAACTCCTCAACAGTTTAGAGTATTAACGATGGTGTGTGATGGCTTGTTGAATAAGCAAATTGCTTATGACCTAGATGTATCTGAGGCAACAGTTAAAGCACATATTACTGCCATATTTCGTAAGCTGGGAGTGCGAACACGTACTCAAGCAGCTTTATTATTACAACATATGGAATCGTTAGCACAATCTAAGTAAGAATGTGTATTTGTGGTCATCTTTTAGATTAAGCGATAGAGAAAGATGAACCACAACCACAGGTTGTTACTGCATGTGGATTATTTTTTACTACAAAGCGAGAGCCTTGTAGGCCTTCTTCATAGTCAATTTCTGCACCTGATAGATATTGAAAACTCATCGGATCAATAACAAGATTTACACCATTTCGTTCTATTAAAGTATCATCTTCAGCTGTTTCTTCGTCAAAAGTAAAGCCATATTCAAAACCAGAACAACCGCCACCAGTTACAAAAACACGTAATTTAAGGCGAGCGTTACCTTCTTCTTCGACTAAAGATTTTACTTTTTTAGCAGCACTTTCAGTGAATTGAATAGAACTAGGAGTAAATGTTTCGATACTCATTTTTTGATGTCTCCGTGGTATTTTTTAGATAATAAAAATACCAATATAAATAAAATACCTAATTATTATCTTATTAACCAACTGAAACAGTCAATTATTATTTAATGACAAACTATTAACTGTTTGGTTCTTCGATGTCTTTAATTGGAAGTGGTTGTACTGTCCAATCAAAAGTATAGGTAGTAGCTTTGGTTTCATCAGCTAAATAGGCAGTTATTTTAACGCTTTTAGGTGTAAAGTTCTCTGGTAAAGTCATCTCACCAAAGTGATTGCTTTCAGGGATCATCGCCATATATCTAAATGAAAAAGGAATGTCTTTTTTATGCTCTGTTGTTGTGGTCACTGCAGCTAATGGTATGGTGTGTGGTTGATTATTGGTGGATCCTACAATAGCAATATTTAATGAGCCTTTTAGCAGTACATTAGCGTGGTCAAGGCGAGTTAACACAAATTTATAGCGAAAAGTGTGAGGCTGTTCTGTAGCCTGAATAATTAAATCTCTAAACACTAATGGATCAGTAATTTTTTGTTTTGAGATAATGGCTTTGTAAGAAATAATATCTTTTTGCTGCTGATAAATTTGTTGTTCTAACTGCAGAATAGTTTGACGAGTTTGCTCAAGAGTTTGGGTATTAATTCTATTAGTATTTTCTGCCATTGATAGTCGGGTTTTGGTGCTTTTCAATTGCACTTCTAATAATTTATATTGTTTTAATGAATCGCTATTAGCATTGTTAGAGGCACTGTTAGCAACTAATTTACCTGTATAGTAACTGGCAATAATAATAAAGATGGCAATGATGATAATTGAAGAAAGCTGTAACCCAAACCAAAGTTGGTTTGGGTTAGATGGTGAGGTATTGTTATTCATAGTTATGGCATTAATGCTATGTTCGTTAGTCCTAATGTTTCGTCTAAACCAAATAGGATATTCATATTTTGAATAGCTTGTCCTGAAGCACCTTTAACAAGGTTATCAATAACCGACAAAATTACAACTAAATCACTATTTTGTGGACGATGGATAGCAATTCGACAAAAGTTGGCACCTTTTACACTACGTGTTTGAGGATGACTGCCTGCTGGTAAAACATCAACAAAAGGCTCATTAGCAAAGCGTTGCTCATACAACTTCTGTAAATCTGTAAAATGATCTTTAACTTTCACATAAAGAGTGGCATGAATACCCCTAATCATAGGCGTTAAATGAGGCACAAAGGTAAGGTTAATAGGTTGTTGAGCAGCTAATTCCAGACCTTGTCTTATTTCTGGTAAATGACGATGACCGCTAACGCTATAAGCCATCATATTTTCAGTAGACTCACAAAATAATGAACCTATCTTCGCTGAACGTCCAGCACCACTAACACCAGACTTACAGTCTGCAATTAGTTGTGATGTGTCAGCAATGCCCTCTTCTAATAAGGGTAAAAAGCCTAATTGTGTTGCTGTAGGATAACATCCAGGTACAGCAATTAAACGAGCGGTTTTAATTTGTTCACGATTAACTTCTGGTAAGCCATAAACAGCCTCTTTCACTAGGTTGGGTGCCCCATGTGGTTGACCATACCATTTTTCCCATTCTGCAATATCTTTGATACGAAAATCAGCAGATAAATCAATGACTTTAGTGCCTGCGTCTAATAATTCACCTGCTAAAGAATGGGCCACACCATGAGGGGTAGCAAAGAAAACTACATCACAAGCAGCTAATTTTTGTGTATCAGGTACTGTAAAAGTAAGGTCGCTATAATAGTCTCGTAGGTTAGGATACATATCTGCTACATGTACACCTTCTTCAGAGCGAGAGGTAATAGCTACCACTTCTGCTTCTGGATGGGCTGCAAGTAAGCGTAACAGTTCTACTCCTGTGTAGCCTGTGCCTCCAACAATACCTATTTTTAACATAACGCTTTACCTTCAGTATGTGTAAATCAACATTATAAGTAATCAATAATAAAGCCAGAAGATTAAACAAACAATAGTATCTGTGAATTATCTTGATTATACTTGCAACCTAATAAAGCGATTTATCACAATAAGTTAGTTGATTAATAACATTATTTGTTATTTTTTAAGGCTAAACTTACGGATTATGAGTGTTTGTAGGAGAAAGTTATTTTGACATTAAGAAAGGATTTATTAGTTACTCTGTTATTAATTACAGTAGCTCCTTTTTGTGTATTTATCCATTTTGCACCTTTGGGTGATTTTTGGCCATTTTTTATTGCTTGTTCTGCAGTGGTAGTATGTGCAGTATTTACATTAGGAATTAATAACTTTAAGCAAAGTAATTTAATTGTTTCTCCTTTAATAGGTTGTTTAGTTGGGTTTTTTGCTATTCTTTGTTTGTTAACAGTAGTACAAAACACTAGTTTGTCAGATAAGGTCACTTTAATTGTATATAGTGCGGTTGTTATTCTAGCAGCACTATTAGCTATTCAATTAGCTCAGAAAAGTGAAACACAATATTATGACTATGTAGCCTTTATATTGTTTATAGGCGGAGTAGTTGAAGCATTAGGTGCTATTGCCATTCAATATCGTTTAGCAGGTATTGATTATTGGATGGTTCCTATGAGTGATCGTCTGATAGGTTTTATTGCTCAATCAAATCAATTAGCCATTTATATGATGGTAGCTTTTTTAGCGCTTTGCTATTTAGCTTTCCGTAATATTTTTCATATTGTAGTTGTGGTTGTTTTTGCTTTATTGTTTGGTTTTGTATTGTTAGGTAGTGGTTCTAGGGCTGTATTAGTTTATCTAGTAATGGCATCAGTTATAGTGGCATTTTGTTTATTTAAAACGAAGGATAAAACTTACTTAAAGTTTTATGTTTGTTTGGTCGCTCATATTATAGGTGCTTTAATATATTATTTTTTACCTACTATTCTACAACTACTTACCGATGATACTACGCAAGTTGCAACAACTAATATAGTTAGTTCCTTAAATCGTTCAGCGGCTAGTGAATCATTTCGATTATCTGAAATAAGCAAAGCATTTGCCATTCTTAAAGAGTCACCCTTGATCTGTGTAGGATTTGGTAATTA
>JBEBWU010000178.1:0-5263 GCA_040391985.1 Entomomonas sp.
GTGTAAACATTTCTGTGCAAGATTGCATATATTCTTGGAATTGTTTGTACATATCCTGATAAGGTTTCATGCATGCTTCAAATTGGCCATACATCTCTTGATAAGGTTTTGAAGCATCATCAACTTGGTTGTATAGCTTCATGTTTTGTTCAAATTGTTTAAACATTTGTTGATAGCCTTGCATGTTTTTTTCAAATTGGCTGAAGCTATCTTTAAAAGGTTTGGCGTTTTTTTCGAACTGACTGAACATATCTTTATAAGGTTTCATGTTCTTTTCAAATTGACTAAACATGTCTTGGTAAGGCTTCATGTTTTTTTCGAACTGGCTGAACATATCTTTATAAGGTTTCATGTTCTTTTCAAACTGACCAAACATGTCCTGATAAGGTTTCATATTTTTTTCAAATTGGCTAAATAGATCTTTATATTGGTTAAACATTTTTTGTGCATCATTATCCATTTTATTACCTCTTAGGGGATTATCTAAAGTAAGTGCTATGGTTAAAATTATTATGTTACTTTGCTTCATTATAACAAGCCAGTGATAGTTAGCTTTCTACAACCAATGGCTAGGATTATGATCAAAAATCCGTTGATCTTTCCATCCTCTATTTATAACATGATGTCCGATTTTTGTGTCAATAGTTAGATCAATGAAAAGTGGATTACTGTTCTGAAAATCAGTAAGTCAAATTTCAGTTTGAAATAGTTGCTGATTTTATTGGAATAGCAATGGTTACTAAAAACTTTTACTTAATTTACTTGTCTATTATCACATAAAAACAAAAGTATACTTGTGTATAATGACAACCTTTGCCAATTAGATTTGGAGATTTTTTCCGTGTCTGTACTATCTCTTCCAGGACTATTCAAGGTCTCAAGCAAAGTCGAATGGGGAGGCCTCGTAGGAGCCTCACTCAGTTTAGCCGTAGCCGAAACCGCCTTAACCAACCAACATTTTACCTTATTATTAACCCCCGATAGTTTAACAGCAGATCGACTGACCCGCGAATTAAGATTTTTTGCTCCAACCCTTACAATTCTTAACTTCCCTGATTGGGAAACCCTACCTTACGATGTATTCTCCCCACATCAAGATATTATCTCACAACGTATTGCAACGCTTTATAAGCTACCTAGTGTTAAACAAGGTATTTTAGTTGTACCTATTACCACCGTATTACAACGAATTGCTCCTGTTTCATTCATATTAGGCAGTGGTCTGGTGGTGAAAATAGGCGATAAAATGAATGTTGAGGAAATGCGCGGTCGCCTAGAAAATGCTGGTTATCGTTGTGTTGATACAGTATATGAGCATGGTGAGTTTGCTGTGCGCGGTGCTTTATTTGATCTATTTCCAATGGGGAGTAATGTACCTTATCGCATCGATTTATTTGATGATGAAATAGAAACACTACGTACCTTTGACCCTGAAACGCAACGTTCTATTGATAAAGTATATAGTAGTAACCTGTTGCCAGCCCATGAGTTTACATTAGATAAACAAGCGATAAAAGATTTTAGACAGCGTTTTAAAGATCAATTTGATGTGGATTATCGGCGTTGTCCTATTTACCAAGATTTAGCAACAGGTATTACCCCATCAGGGATTGAATACTATGCCCCCTTGTTTTTTGAACAAACAGCTACCTTATTTGATTATTTACCTGATGATACACAAGTGTTCTCCTTACCTAAGGTAGAGGAGGCCAGTGAACACTTTTGGCGTGATGTAAAAAACCGTTATGAAGATCGTCGCTACGATATTGAAAGACCTATTCTAGATCCTAAGCAATTATTTTTAGCCGTTGACGAATGTTTTGGGCAACTAAAGAAATGGCCTAGAGTTGTAGTGCAAGCTGCCAAAGTAGAACAAGGTAATCATAAACAAAACTTTGCTGTTGAGCCGTTACCAGATTTAGCTGTTGAATCACGTGCTACCGAACCACTTGGCAAGTTACGCCAATTTATTGAGCAATTTGATGGCCGACTACTATTTGCAGCAGAAACAGCAGGCCGTCGTGAAGTTGTATTAGAGCTATTAGCACGGTTAAAAATCCGTCCTACAGAAGTAGCAAGCTGGCAAGCCTTTATTGATAGTTCAGAACGAATTGCGATAACTATTGCTAATCTTGATGAAGGGTTAGTGTTAGAAAAACCAGCGATTGCTTTAATTGCAGAAGCCCCTTTATTTGGGCAAAAGATTATGCAACGTCGCCGCCGTCAAAAACGCGGTGAAGTAACCAATGAAAATATAGTTAAAAACCTTACTGAATTAAGAGAAGGTGCGCCTGTTGTTCATATCGATCATGGGGTAGGTCGTTATCAAGGGTTAGTTACTTTAGAAGTAGACAACCAACAACAAGAATTTCTAATGCTTGAATATGCAGAAGGTGCAAAACTTTATGTTCCTGTTGCTAACTTGCATCTAATTGCTCGCTATACAGGTGCAGATGACGAACTAGCACCACTACATCGACTAGGTTCAGAACAATGGCAAAAAGCACGTCGTAAAGCAGCGGAACAAGTACGTGATGTGGCCGCTGAACTACTAGATATCTATGCCCGTCGTGCTGCTCGTAAAGGCTTTGCCTTTACTAAACCAGAAACAGATTATGCTACTTTTGTGGCTGGCTTCCCCTTTGAAGAAACAGTGGACCAACAAACAGCTATTGATGCTGTGGTAGAGGATATGACAGCTGGTAAACCAATGGATCGCTTAATTTGTGGTGATGTTGGTTTTGGTAAAACAGAAGTAGCTATTCGTGCAGCCTTTATTGCTGTGCAAAGTGGTAAGCAAGTGGCGGTATTAGTTCCTACTACACTGTTAGCCCAACAACACTATAATAGTTTTCGTGATCGCTTTGCTGATTGGCCTGTTAAAGTTGAAGTATTAAGCCGTTTTAAATCGACCAAAGAAATTAATAAAGCTGTAGAGGAATTGGCTGAAGGCAGAATCGATATTGTGATAGGCACCCATAAACTATTGCAAGAAGATGTTAAATTTAAAAATCTTGGTTTAGTGGTGATTGATGAGGAACATCGCTTTGGGGTACGTCAAAAAGAACGTCTCAAAGCACTACGTAGTGAAGTTGATGTACTAACAATGACAGCAACGCCTATTCCCCGTACGCTAAATATGGCTATGTCGGGTATGCGTGATTTATCTATTATTGCCACACCGCCTGCACGTCGTTTATCTGTTCGTACTTTTGTAATGGAACAGCAAAATGCAGTGATTAAAGAAGCCTTACTACGTGAGCTGTTACGTGGTGGACAGGTTTATTTCCTACATAATGATGTTAAAACCATAGAAAAATGCGCCGCCGATTTAGCAGAACTGGTGCCTGAAGCAAGAATAGGTGTAGGCCATGGGCAAATGCGTGAGCGTGAACTAGAACAGGTAATGGCAGACTTCTACCATAAACGTTTTAATGTACTCGTTGCTTCCACCATTATTGAAACAGGTATTGACGTACCTAGTGCTAATACTATTGTTATTGAGCGAGCAGATAAATTTGGTTTAGCACAACTTCATCAACTGCGTGGTCGGGTAGGGCGTAGCCATCACCAAGCCTATGCTTACCTTCTAACACCCTCTAAAAAGAGCATGACCGATGATGCACAAAAGCGTCTAGAAGCTATTGCTAATGCCCAAGACCTAGGTGCAGGTTTTGTGTTGGCTACTCACGATATGGAAATACGTGGTGCAGGTGAGCTACTAGGAGAAGGACAAAGTGGCCAAATTCAAGCAGTGGGCTTCTCACTCTATATGGATATGCTAGAGCGTGCTGTTAAAGCAATTCAAAAAGGAGAGGAACCAAGCCTAGAACAGCCATTGGGCACAGGTATTGATATTAACCTACGGCTACCTGCTCTAATTCCAGAAGATTACTTACCTGATGTACATAACCGTTTAATTCTTTATAAACGTATTGCATCAGCGGCGAGCGAAGATGAACTAAAAGAACTGCAAGTGGAAATGATCGACCGTTTTGGTTTACTACCAGAGCCACTGAAAAATCTTATTAGACAAACGCGCTTAAAGATAGAAGCAGAACAGTTAGGTATCACTAAAATAGATGCAGGTCCTCAAGGTGGTAAAGTTGAGTTCTCAGCTAATACCAGTGTTGATCCATTAACATTGATTAAACTGATACAAAGCCAACCTAATCGCTATAAATTTGAAGGTGGTACCATCTTTAAATTCCAAATACCAATGGAAAAAGCAGAAGAACGTTTTACTACCATTGAAACTCTATTAGAGAAACTAAAAATACAAGACAATGAAAAATAAATAAAAAATATCTAATGACAGATAGTATTTACATTTTGTATTAAAATGCTTATCATACTATTTGTTTAATAATTATGACTTAAGTCATAAAAACATAAATTAATTTGTAATGATAATTCTTTATTGTATTTTCATAACTAATTTTTATTTTTGAAATCGACTATTAAACAAATTGTAGTTTTTAGAATACATGGAAAGTGATGTTGTAAGGTATTGTTTCGTAGAGGGCTTAAATTTTTGCCTTATTAGCTAGTAACAATAGGAGTATCACCATTTACTAAGGATAGTTTGAAGTTTTGTAACTAGTGCTAGTTATTTAGGTAGATTTTTAAATACGGAAATAGAAATGGTACGTTATTCAACATTATCTTTGACAAGTCGAGAGCGAATCTTTTTGCATTCTATTCTTGTTATGTATAACACAAGAGGTAATGCATCATGGATACAAGATGACACGCAATACGATGTATTAGTTATTGGTAAAGATGCTACTAATGAGCAGGTGTTAGCTATACCTGAGCATATTGAGGTAGCTTTATCGTTTAATATTGATATTCAAAAAAAGAACTGTAAGATTTTCTATATTGCTAGCCCAATAAAAGCAACGGAGCTTATTGATAAAATCAGTCAAGCCGAAAAAGCTTTAAAAAGGCTAGATAATGGTAATTATAAAGCTCAAGAAATACCAACTAACAGGGTTGTATTATTGCAATGGCCTAGAGCTGAAGTGATTGCTGTTAACAATGTTTATCCTATTCTGTCAGCTATTTTGAGTAAGCGAGCGATGACGCTGCAAGAATTAGCTGATATCTCTAGAAAGCCAGAAGATATTTGTTATTCCTTTCTTAAGCAAGTGCTTGATAGTGGCGATGCTGCTTATCTAGCTGAAGATATAGCACAGAAAGTTGAACAACCAATGACTAGCAATGTAGCTAAAAGAGGATTTTTAGACAGAATTCGAGCTAG
>JBEBWU010000179.1:0-5236 GCA_040391985.1 Entomomonas sp.
ACGAGGTGATGCACGAATAACCTCTGCACCAAAACGCGAAATATCATGTACTGCAGTAAAGGCAGTGGTCATTTCTACATAGCAACAAGAAATACCAAAGTTATAAGGCCATAATGAATTCTTACGTCCCCAATTGACTACCTTATTTAGTACATTATCCAATTTACCCATGAAGACGCCTTTATTGGCAAGGTCTTCTGACATGTCATCAACGATTGTCCTTTCTCCAATGGGGTATTTTTCATTAGCAGCATTAGGATCAATACGGGTAAGTGTATATTTCATTGATGGTACTCTTATTTATTCAATTTATTTTGACGACCTTGTGGAGCCCAATTTAGGACACCTAAACGCATAATATAAACAAGACCGGCTAATAGGATTAAAACAAAAATAGTTGCTTCGATAAAACTTGCCCAACCAAATCCTAGTAGGCCAGCATCTTTTAAGGAAACTGCCCAAGCAAATAAGAAAAGTGCTTCAATATCGAAGATTACAAATAACATAGCTACTAAATAGAATTTAGCAGAGAATCTTATTTTAGTACTACCTGTTGGTAATTGGCCTGCCTCAAAAGGGGTGTTTTTATTTCGGCCAAAAGCTCTGCCACCGAGAAGAGCTGCAAAAGCAACTACAAAGCCTACTAAAGCGAGAACGGCAAAAACATAAACGGCAAAGCCTAAATTTTGAGAGAGTGTCGCGATTGCTGTTTCAGACATAGAAAAACTTTTCCACTCCTTTCATTATAGTAATTCTGTTTAAGATAGAAATTTACGACTAAAGTTCAATCTTAATCATCTTGGCTAATAATTTATCCAGCTATTTTAAGACCGATTTCAATTTAAGTAAAATCATTTAGTGAAATCTTTTGTATTTTATTTAATGATTTCCTTATTTTAAGCTAATTTGAGGTTATTTATGATATGAGACAATAATACCTCTTACTTAAAATTTATTATTAGGATATAATAAAATGTTATATATTTAAAATATAGCTAATAAACAGCAAAAATAACAAAAAATCAGATTAAAAATTTCGTATAGTGAATTTGAAAATAATTATATTAGACACAGTTTTTATAATTAAGTCCGCCAAATAAAAGTAGTTACTTGTTGATTGACCACTTTTAACCATTGATCAGCTTGTTCGATTGATTCATTTGCTTGTTCTGTCCAGTTATCTGGAGCACAACGTACTTCTATATTTAAAAAACGATTGGCGTCTTTAGCACAAGCCAAATCATTTTCCCAAGACGTTTGATTGCTTGCTAAGTGTAAGCTATGCCAGCTACCAACAGCTTTGGGATACCAAGTAATAGCAATATTATTTTTAACATTATGGCATTTAAATACCTTATTTTTCTGTTGCCATTCTGTACACTCACCTAAAGATTGTGTTAACCATTCAGTAACAATGGATAAATCAGTATCTTTCAAGTAAATTTCAATATCATCTTGTCTCATAAATAATCTCAGATTGGTTTGAAATAATCGTATCGTACAGCGACAGTTACTGTTAAAGGGTTTGCTATTACTTGTTGTCTTTTATCTATACTCGCTCGCCAACCATGAGGAGTCATGGCCAATAAGTTTTTACGATCTTGTTCATTATTCAGTGTTAGAGGGAACGTTAAATAGTCAGTAAAGGCTAATTGTAATTGATTAGGTACTTGTTGTAGATGTTTATCATCTTGGTAAGGACGTACCTCATCATAAAGTTTTTCTCTTAACTCTATAAGATGTTGGTTAGTTGGCCCTAATCTTAAAATACCGCCTTGTTGGCTAACTACACGTAATGCTTCTTGCCAATTAAAAGGGCTAAAAATGGTAGCAATTAGGTCACTGCTTTGATTGGCTAATGGAATCCGCGCCATACTGGCAACTAGCCACTGTATATTTTTATTAAGTTTACATGCTTGTTTAATGGCATCTCGAGAAATATCGAGGGCATAACCTATGGTATTAGGTAACGCCATTGCTAATTGATTGGTATAAAAACCTTCTCCACAACCTACATCTAACCAACTATTGGGATGCTGTTGGCTTGCTAATTCTGCGAAACGCAGGGCTAGGGGAGCATAATGACCAGCTGCTAAAAAATCACGACGAGCAATAACCATTTCTAAATTATCACCAGGTGCTCGACTATTTTTGTGTTGCACGGGTAATAAATTTAAATAGCCTTGTTTGGCTCGATCGAAGCTATGATTATTTAGGCAGTTAACAACTTTATCATCAACTGTTAATGGTTCATTACAGAGTGGGCAAATTAGCATATTAAATAAATTACTCCGCTAATAGGCGTTCTAGTGTTTGATAGTAGATTTCAGTTAATTGATTTAAGTCTTCTGCTTTTACACATTCATTAATTTGATGAATGGTATCATTTACAGGCCCTAACTCTATTACCTGACAGCCTAAAGTAGCAATAAAACGACCATCTGAGGTACCACCACTAGTGGAAGGTTCTGTGGTAATACCTGTTACTGATTGAATACTTTCACTAATGGCAACTAGTAGTTGTCCTGGTTCAGTTAAAAAGGGAAGTCCTGATAGTGACCAGTCAATATGCCAATCTAATTGGTGCTTATTTAGAATTTGCTCTACACGCTGTTTAAGTCCATCAACCGTCGATTCAGTAGAAAAACGAAAATTAAACTCTGCTACTAGCTCACCTGGTATGACATTATTAGCACCTGTGCCAGCATGAATATTGGAAATTTGGAAGCTAGTAGGCGGAAAGAATTCATTACCATTATCCCAGTGCTCTGCAGCTAATTCTGTAATAGCGGGAGAAGCGAGAAAAATAGGATTTTTGGCTTTATGAGGATAAGCCACATGGCCTTGTTTACCTCTTACTGTTAGGACGCCATTTAATGAGCCACGACGGCCATTTTTAACCATATCACCTAATTGGTTAACACTAGAGGGTTCACCTACAATACACCAATCAATTTTATCATTACGCTTTGCTAATGTTTCTACTACGGCACGTGTACCATATTGTGCAATGCCTTCTTCATCACTGGTAATAAGAAAGGTAATGGTCCCTTTATGGTTAGGATATTTATTAACAAAGCGTTCAGTGGCTACAATCATTGCTGCTAAGCTACCTTTCATATCAGCTGTACCACGACCATATAACATACCCTGTTCATCTATATATGGAGTAAAAGGGTCTTTATGCCATTTATCAACAGCACCACTAGGCACTACATCAGTATGGCCTGCAAAGCAAAATACAGGGCCACTATTGCCATGACTTGCCCAAAAGTTTTGTACATCTGCAAAAGGCATTTGTTCAATAGTAAAACCTATGTTTTGTAACCGATCAGTCATTACTTGTTGGCAACCTTCATCCTTGGGGGTAACCGAAGGGCGACTAATAAGATCAAAAGCCAGTTGTAATGTAGCTGAAAGTGATGACATAGTAAGCGTATTCCAATAAAAATAATGTATGATAATAAATAAGCTACTCATAATAGAGTAGTTACTCACTAAAAAACAATATTCTAAAATTTATTATTTATATAACAATGACTGATTTAAATGTTTTTTATCGTGTTTTACTTAATGAATATGATGTAACTCCTATTCTTATAGCAAAAGAGAAGGGAGGGTGGGCATCACTTGCTTATAAAGTGATTACTAAAGATGGTAATTATTTTCTTAAGGTATATGAAAAAAAACGAGCTTCTACAGATAAACTAACTCAATATTTAAATGATTACCTTTCTGTCGTAACTTGGTTGGGTAAAAACTCATTAACAGAGCAGATAGTTGAGCCTGTATTAACTAAACATGTAGATTATAAATATGAAGATGATGATTATATCTATGTGTTATTTAACTATATTACTGGAAATGTTGTTGCAGATAATGATTTGACAGTATTACAAGTAAAACAATTAGCACAAATTGTGGCAAGTTTACATAGTTATAACGAACATATACCATTTGCCATCAACCATCTAAAAGAATATTTTGAATTACCCTTTAATAAACAATTAGCTTGTTTTTTAAACCAAGAGTTACCTTATTATTCAAATGATGTAAAAGAGGTTCTGTCTCCATTTTTACAAGATATTCTTCAGCAAATAAATTATATCGATGAATTGGCTAAAAACTTACAACAGCAAAAGCTAGTTTTTGTACTTTGTCATACCGATATCCATGGTTGGAATATCATGCAAACTGAACATCATTTGATATTACTTGATTGGGAAGGGTTAAAGTTAGCACCTGCTGAAGCAGATTTATTTATGTTTTATAACAAAGCTTTTTTTAATGATTTTATAAGCTATTATCAGCAGCAACATCCTGATTTTAGAATCAATCAATCTGTTATGTTGTTTTATTTGTGTAGACGCTCTTTAGAAGACTTATGGGAACTAGTAGAACAATTAATTATTGATAAGGTTACAGGTGAGTTACGAACATATACTTTACGTTTACTTGCAAATGAGTGTGACTCAATTCGAGCTAATAATAAGTTGTTATCAGAAGCTTAATCTTAGATTTATAAAACCTAAGATTAAGTGTATTAAATACTATTCTGAGGGAATAGGAGGTTGTGCTTCTGAAGTCTCATTAAAAATACGGATACTACGTCTTGGTACACCCAGATCTAGACCATGTTCATCTAAATAGCGTTTTAGACGTAAATTAAAAATACGAGATATTTCAAACTGTTTTAATGGTGCTGTTTTAAAGCGGGCACGTAATACAGCATTGCCTGAGTCAAAGCTTTCTACACCTTGTATTTCAATAGGAGACCAAATATCTCTTTGTAATATAGGATCTAAGCGCATTTCATTTGCAACACTACGTACTGCCTTAATAGCATCATCAATATTCATATCATGGGCTATTGAAATACGGAAGATAGCAAAACCTAATTCACGGGAATAGTTTTTAACTGTTTTAATTTCACTAAAGGGAACAATATGAACAATACCATCAATATCACGTAAACATACTGTACGAATAGTAATAGCCTCAACAGTTCCTTTATGGTTACCTACATCGACATAATCACCAATAGCCAATGAATCTTCAACAATAATAAATAAGCCTGTAATTAAGTCAGAAACTAAAGATTGTGCACCAAAGCCTATCGCTAAACCAATAACACCCGCACCAGCAAGTAAAGGGGTTACATTCATACCTAAATTTGCTAAGGCAACAATGGTGGCAATCACTAAAATAATACAAAGAGCAGTATTGCGAATTAATG
>JBEBWU010000180.1:0-5234 GCA_040391985.1 Entomomonas sp.
CCAAAACAATAGAGGCCATGCGTGATATTTGTATAGCTCGCTATGAAGCATTTGGCTCAGCAGGAAATGGCTCAAAAATTAAACCTGTGTCTCTAGAAGTAATGGCTAATCGCTATGCAAAAGGTGATTTAAAGCCAAAGATTAATTAAAGCTTAATATGTACAGGGATCGTTTATAAAGTCTTAAACAATAAAAATACTCTGTGCTATAGTATAAAGTATGCCTAAATCCAGCCCCTAAGCTGGATTTAGCTTATTACGATTAAAAGGACGATATGACATGAAAAAGATTGTTGTTGTACTAGTTATTATTGCTGCAATAGTTGTAGCGCCCTTTATTACAGGGAAGATAATAGAAAACCGCTTTGAAAATAAAGTAGCACTTATAAACAGTAAACTAGAGAAAGTTTTTCACCAAAAAGACCTTATCAAACTAGAATATCATGCTGGTTGGTTTAGCTCATCTGCTAAAACAACGGTTGGTGATGTGGTAATGAACCATCATATTGTACATGGCCCTTATTGTACTTTTGGTGTTGCTCAAGTAGATAGCACATTTAACATACCAGAAAAAGCAGAAAAGGAATTAGCTGCATTATTTGATGGTAAAAAACCTTATTCAATTACTACTAAATTAGGTTTCTCTGGTACTACTAATTTAAATATTCAATCACCTTCTTTTGGTGAAAAAAGCTTACCAGACAATCCAGATGTAAAAATAGTTTGGCAGGGTCTAGAGTTATCTTCTGACATCACCAAAAGTACTGTAGCTTCTACTTTTACAATGCCTAAATTTGCTGTCAGTGAAGAAGGTAAAGGTTCTTTCTCAATTGAAAATATTAAGAGCCAAGGTAAAGGCGATCGTTTATTCGATAAAGAGTTAAACTTTGTATTACCTAAAAATTTCAAAATTGATAGTGATGCTAGCATTGGTAAGATAGTTTTTGAATTTTTAGATGGTAGAAAACCTGTAAACGTTCAAATTAACAATATTACTAGTCAGATAAAAACTAACAGTAACAATTACACCAGTAACTTTGTAATTGAAAATATTATAGCCAAAGCTGACCTTATTTCATTTTCTACTGATAATATTAGTATGAATAGTGCAGCTAACGATCCATTCTGGATTTTAAGAAGTAACCTAAAAGAAGCAGACTGGAATTCTAATATCGCTGCATCAGCAAAAAACATTAAATTTAACTATCCTGAACAAGCCACTCAGGTTGCACTTGATTACCATCAAGAGCAACAATCAACAGATAATGATAACAAAATAGGATATCGTGAACTTTACAGAGCTTCCAATATTAATATTCAATTCCCCAGCTATGGTAATTTCATTAATGGTGGCGAATTAAGTTATCAAATTAATGGTTTACCAAAAGAGCAATTATCTGTTGTTTTAGCGGACTATGTAGACTTCATCAAATACATGTTCCTAACTGGTTTTAATGAAGGGTTAAATAAATATAGCTCTAATACAAGTCAAACCGATAGTTATGCGATTATGCAGCAATACGAAAACAAATTGATGACCTCTGGACAAAACCTTGCTGTTGCTACTTTACAAAGTACCCCTGATGTAATTGTTGACTTTAAATTACAAGGCAATAAAGGTGATGCTAATGTTAATTTTAAAGCTTCTTTAATTAAACCAGATACCAGTACTACAAATATTCAACAGCTTGCTATGGGTGCCTTACCACGAATAAACGCTAAACTCTCAGCAAATGCTGCTGAATCGCTTGTTGATGCCGTAGCGCAACAAGTTGAACTTGATGAAGAACAATTAGTTGATTTAAAACGTGAAGCTAAACAACGTTATCCAATTATTGATAACAATGGTCAATACTCTGTAGAAGTGGAATTTAAAGATAATAACTTCTATGTAAATGGTGAGCTTGACCCAACTTTTTTACAAAAATATTCACGTGAATTTAGATAATTTTAATAGATAGGAGTATATACTTTGAATAAGGGTATTATTATTGGAGGGATCGTTGTTTTAGTAGGTGCTGCTAGTCCATATTTTTGTGGAAGTGCCATCGAAAGCAAATTTGATAACCAATTGAAAGAGTTTCAAGTAGCTTTAAAACAAATGGATCCCAGTTTAACGTTAGAAAAAACCGAATACTCAAAAGGTTGGTTTTCATCTACTGCAAAAACGATATTAACGGTTAATCACCAACAAATTCCTCTAGAACATAAAATTACTCATGGTCCTTGGAGTTATTTTGGTTTAGGAAAAATACAAAGTAGTTTTGTATTTAACGATCAACAAAAACCTATTGTCGATAGCTTATTTGATGGTAAACAACCTTTATTAATCACTACTAATGTTGGTTTCTCTGGTTACAAATCTATCGAACTTTACTCTGCTGAAATTAACAATAAGCCAGACCCAACCGATCCTTCAACCACGATTAATTGGGGTGGAATGACTGGTAGCTTTAATCTCAATGGAGATCGTTTAATCACAGATATTAATATACCAAAATTCTCACTGACTAAAACTCGCAAATCTATTGAAATGCTTGGCCTTACTATAAAAGGTGATAGTGCATATAGTAGTGATAAAAGCAAATTAGAAGCTATTAACTGGGCAGGAGATGCTACACTTAATATTGAGAAATTGCTTGTACAATCTCCACAAGGAACATATAGTTCAAAAGTTGCACTTAATGCAGTTTCTACTGATGACAAAGCTAATCTAGGTTATAACACCACCTTAAAATTCACTAATATTGTAGTACCTCAAGATTTAGGTATTACTACAGTAGATAGTGATTTAGTAGAGTTTGGTATTGGTTTTAATGGTATTCCTAAGAAACCTTTCATTGAGTTCCTGAAGAAAATAGATGATATTCAACAACAAGGCAAAACACCAACAGATACAGAAGTAATGCGTTTAGGTGAAACTTTTGCTATTGCTGTATTACAAGGTACACCAAGTATTACTGCCCATGCGTTAGTTACTAGTAAACAAGGTGATGCAAATATTAATGCAGAAGCTAAACTAGCAACAGCTGATACTGCAACTGATATGATGAGCCTAGTAATGAGTGGCATGAACCGCTTAGAAATTACTGTTGCACCAAGCTTCTCTGAAAGTTTATTAGATGAAGCAGTAAATAAAGGCCAACTACCTATGAGTAAAGATGAATTTATTATGGGTATTACCGAGAAAAACCGTTTTATTTTAAATAATGGTAAATTCTCTGGTAAGTTTGAATATAAACAAGGCCAATTCTACAGCAATGGTCAACCTGACCCAGAGTTACAAAATAATATGCGTTATATGTTACCTAGAGGCATATTCTAACTCTCATATTAAAGAGGCTACAAAATCTTGTAGCCTCTCATTTCATCTATCCTTCCTTATTTCTCTTTATTCTTTCTTTTCAGTTTACTATAAATATTTATAAATTAAGCTTTAATTAATTTAATTATCATATGATGTTTCCTGTAAATAGAATGTTTCCTATTCATGTACATTCATTACACTTATGGAAAATATTGTACTACAGGGATGTACTGATGAAGTTATTTGAGAACCCCCACAAGTAATAGCAAGGACGCTTACTTCTTCAGTTAACACCCTAGTAAATCATTTCACTCATATCCTGCTTCATTATTTTTACAATTCTTTTACAATCTTATACAGATAATAGACAATTCATTAAAATATAAACTAGATAATGGTACTATCATTACACACAAGGAGTACCATCATGAAACGAACACTATTTTCACTACTTGCTATCCCCGTATTGTCATTGATGACAATAGTTAGTGCCACTGCTGCACCTAAAATTATTATTAAATCTGAATTGGCTTCACCTGTCGTATTAGAAAATGTACAAAATAAAAACTATCTAAAAATCTCCTTAACTGGCTTTCCACTAGATGTTAAAAAACGTAGCCCTATTAACCTAGCATTAGTTATTGATCGCTCTACCTCAATGAGCGGTGATCGTATTGAGAAAGCAAGGGATGCAGCTATTATGACAGTTAATATGCTTAGTAGCGAAGATACATTATCTGTGATTACCTACGATAGCGCTGCTGAAGTTATTATTCCAGCCACTAAAGTAAAAGATAAAGAAAAACTAATTGCTAAAATTAAGCAAAATATTAACCCTCGTGGTATGACTGCTTTATTTGCTGGTGTTAGCAAAGGTATCAACCAAGTTAACAAACACCTTGATAAAGAACAGATTAATCGTATTATTTTATTATCTGATGGACAAGCCAACGTTGGCCCTACCTCTATCAAAGAACTTTCTGATTTAGCCAGAACAGCCGCTAAAAAAGGTATTACCATTAGTACGATAGGCATAGGTGAAGGCTACAATGAAGATTTAATGACAGCTATTGCAGGTTATAGTGATGGTAACCATGCTTTCGTAGCCCATACAGCCGATTTAGAAAAAATCTTCACCAAAGAATTTAAAGATGTTATGTCTGTTGTAGCACAAGATGTAGAAGTTATTATCAAAACTGCTGATGGTGTTAAGCCTGTTCGTTTATTAGGTAGAGACGGTGAAATCACAGGTAACACTATTACTGTAAAACTAAATCAACTTTATTCTAATCAAGAAAAATATGTATTACTTGAAGTTGTTCCTGCAAAAGGCTCCGCAGAACAACAAAAAGACTTAGCAGAAGTACAGGTTTCCTATAACAACCTTAGCAGTAAAAAACATGAAAACTATGATGAAAAAATAGCTGTTCGCTATAGCAAATCTGCCGATGTTGTAAAACAAGCACAAGTAGATGAAATTGTTGTTGATTCAGCTATACAAAAAGCTGCTATAGAAAATGAACGTGCTATTCAACTAATGGATCAAGGTAGAGTAGAAGAAGCTAAAGATGTATTGCAAACTAATGCAGCACAACTGGAAGCATTACCTGTCTCTGCACCCGCAGCAAGAATGAAAGCAGATCAAAGTGCAGAGGCCAATAAACTACTACTTGATAAAGTAAGCACAGAAAGTCAAGCTTCTTCACGCAAAGCATTAAAGGAGTCTAACTACAAGACTCAAAAACAACAGCAATAATTCAGTTATAATACCGTCGATAGATACTATCGACGGTAAGGGCTAAAGATGACTACGAGTAATACACCAAAAAGTTATGCTTTTTTCCTAATTATTAGCTTAATAATTTTTGGGTTAGTTGGTTATCTTGGTTTTCGTACTATCGAACACCAAGCACTATTAAAACACTACC
>JBEBWU010000181.1:0-5232 GCA_040391985.1 Entomomonas sp.
CAAGCAACATTGGAGGGCGAATCATTACCTGTTCCACAACCTTTTATGGTACTCGCCACCCAAAACCCAATTGAGCAAGAGGGTACTTACCCACTACCAGAAGCTCAACTTGACCGTTTTATGTTTAAAATAAATATCGATTACCCTGCACATAATGAAGAGTCACAACTGGTAAAACAGGTTACCCAATCAGCTCAAGCTGATATGTTAGAAGTAACTCCTTTACAACAGCTAGTACAACCTAAAGATATTTTAGCATTACAGCAAATCACCAAAAACATTCCTGTTGATGAACAAATTATCGATTATGCAGTACGCTTAGTCAGAGCAACCCGCGATCACCATAATTTAGCCATTGGTGCTGGTCCACGTGCTTCTATCGCTCTAATTCAAGCAGGAAAAGCAAGAGCCCTAATAAGGGGTGGTCAGTTTGTTATTCCTGATGACATCAAAGTTTGTGTATTACCTACTTTACGTCATCGTATAAAACTGAGTGCTGCTATGGAAATTGAAGGCGCAACAATAGATCAAGTGCTTAACCAAATTATTGATCAAGTTGCAGCCCCTAGACTGTGAGTAAAGCGATGCCAACAACTAGCCGTCACTTATTAAAGCCTGCTAAACCACTTATTATTACTTTAGCAGCCTTTTTGGCTATTATAGCCCTATTAGAAAGTTTAAAAGCTATGGAAATTAGTGTGCCTAGCAACTTCTATCAAGTATGGCTAATCGCTTTATTAGTGTTTATATTTTTTATATTAGCTGATATGGCTAGTTTAAAAAAAGTAACTACACCCACTATAGAAAGACAACTACCTCCTTACCTATCATTAAATCGTTGGCAAGAAGTCAGTTTACTTATTAGTAATCAACAAGATAATGCTTTATCGTTAATAGTTTATGACTACTCACCAGAAGCAATAGACTTTAAACAACTACCTCACACTTTAGAATTACCAGCCAATGGTAAGTACTTATTAAAATACAGCATTAAACCATTACAACGTGGTCATTTTTTCTGGGAAAGTTGTGAACTCACCGTTACTAGCCAATGGCGATTATGGCAACAACGTCGCATTATACCTGTTGCCAATGACAGTCATGTTTATCCAGACTTTACAAGGCTGTTTGACTCCAATATTACAACCATTGAGCAATGGATTTACTATTTAGGTGTACGACCAAAACCTAGACGTGGTTTAGGACAAGACTTTCACCAACTACGTGATTTTAGAGAGGGTGATACATTACGCCAAATAGACTGGAAAGCAACTGCTCGCAAAAAATCACCTATTGCCAAAGAATACCAAGATGAGCGCGATCAGCATATTATCTTCTTGCTTGATTGTGGCCAACGTATGCGCTTACAAGATGATCAACTTTCACATTTTGATCATGCGCTTAATGCTTCATTGTTACTTAGCTATGTAGCCCTTCGACAAGGTGATGCGGTAGGTCTTGCCACCTTTGGTGCAGATAAAGAATTATTTATAAAACCAGCCAAAGGCAATTTACAACTGAATACACTGTTAAACGCAGTATATGATATAAAATGCACACAAACCCCTGCTGACTATAATACAGCTGTACAAAAACTGCTTAGCAAAACTCAACGTCGTGCCTTAGTGATCGTTATTAGTAACTTACGCTATTCAGAAAACTCAGAAACCATTGCTGCTTTTAAACAACTTAGTCGTTATCATAAAGTTTTAATAGCAAGTATGCGTGAAGAAATTCGTGACGAAATCTCACAACAACCCATTAATGATTTTGATGAAGCTTTAACTTATTGTGGAAATATTCATCAACTACTTAACCGTAACCAATTACATGACAAACTAATTGCTTACCAATTACCTATTTTAGATGTCATTCCCAAACATTTTGGACCACAACTGGTTAGTCACTACTTATCGTTGAAACGTTCTGGTGCACTTTAATTTTTATTATCAGGAACTTACTACCATCGTCCACTTCTAATGTCTGCTCAAATAAATTTACAATTAAATAATTTTTTTTGACATTTTTTTGACATTTGTCTTTGTATTATACTGCCCCAATTTCACGTTTAACTAAAAGTTTATAACCATGATGAAACAAAACAAATCACTTGGTACACCCAGTGCTCTACAGCAGTTAGGATTTTTCACACTATCAGCACTGGTATTAATGATAGTTTATAGCTTATTACGCTATGCCCTATTCCAATATAATTACGAATTAGTAGGCGATACACCTACCGCTACCTTTGTGGAAGCCTTTATAAATGGCTTACGTTTTGATGGCAAAATGGTAGCCTTTATGATGATCCCTATAGGTCTTACCTTTCTTTGTAGACCAATAATGGGTTGGCGCTTTATACAACGCTTATGGCTTACCATAGCTGCTTGTATTGCTATCTTTTTAGGCGTTTTAGAACTAGATTTCTACCATGAATTTCATCAACGTTTAAATAGCCTAGTTTTCCAATATATTCGCGAAGACCCTAAAACTGTACTCAGCATGATTTGGTATGGCTATCCTGTTGTTAAGTATATGCTTGCTTGGGCTATTATCACGGCTATTATTTGGTTTATTTTTAAATTAATTGACCGTATTACCCGCTCAGAAAACAGCAAAAAATACCCTTTCTATGCGCAACTGATTATTTTTGTTATTTGTGCAGCCCTTATTACACTGGTTGCACGTGGTACTTTACGGCAAGGTTCACCATTACGTTGGGGTGATGCTTATACAACAGACTCACCTTTTGCTAACCAACTAGGCTTAAATGGTACACTGTCATTAATTGATGCCGCTCGAAATGTTAGCAATCGTAGTACTGTATGGAAAGCAACTATGCCTCCAGAACAGGCCCAACAAATCGTACGCTCTATGTTGCTAACACCTAGTGACAATTTAGTAGAAGCTGATAAAGCCGTTATTCGTCGCGATTACCAACCAAATGCTGAAAAAACATTACCTATTAAAAATGTTGTAGTTATTTTAATGGAAAGTTTTGCTGGCCGTTATGTGGGTGCTTTAGGTGATCCAAACCATATAACGCCTAACTTTGATAAATTAGCCCAAGAAGGCTTACTATTTACTCAGTTCTTCTCCAATGGTACCCATACTCACCAAGGTATGTTTGCCACCATGGCTTGTTTCCCTAACTTGCCTGCCTTTGAAACACTGATGCAAGAACCTGAAGGTAATAATAAATTCTCTGGCTTACCACAACTACTCTCCATTCGTGATATGAATGATGTTTATGTTTACAATGGTGATTTCGCGTGGGATAACCAAAGTGGTTTCTTTAGTAACCAAGGTATGACCACCTTTATTGGTCGCAATGACTTTGTAAACCCAGTTTTCTCAGACCCAACATGGGGAGTATCTGACCAAGACATGTTTGCTCGTGGTAATGAAGAACTAGATAAACTGGCCAAACAAGGTAAACCTTTCTATGCTCTACTACAAAGTTTATCTAACCACACCCCTTATGCCTTACCAAAAGACTTACCTGTTGCAGCTGTAACTGATCAAGGCTCACAAAATGAACACTTAACAGCCATGCGTTATTCTGATTGGGCGTTAGGTCAGTTCTTTGAGAAAGCTAAACAGTCACCTTACTATAAAGATACACTGTTTGTTATTGTAGGCGATCATGGTTTTGGTAGTCCTATGCAATTAACTGATATGGATATGTTCCGTTTTAATGTGCCTTTACTCTTAATTGCACCAGGCATTCAAGAGAAGTTTGGTAAAACTGATGCTACTGTAGGTACTCAAGTAGATATTGTACCTACCATTATGGGGCGTTTAGGAGGAGATGTTCGTCATCAATGCTGGGGACGTGACTTGTTGAATCTTCCTGAAGGCGATAAAGGCTTTGGTATTATTAAACCATCAGGTAGTGATCAAACAGTTGCAATTATTAAAGGTAATGAAATCCTCATTCGTCCTAGTGAAATGGAACCCAAGCTTTATCACTATCAATTAGGTGTTAATCCTTCAGCTACTTTATTGAACGATCAACAGCAACTAAATAGTTTAAAACCTGAACTAGAAGCCTATATCCAAATGGCTACCCAGAGTTTATTAGATAATACGGCAGGTGCAGAGGCCGCCCAAACTGATAAATAATACTAATCTAAAAACTCCACTAACCTTATTGTTAGTGGAGTTATTTGACAGTTTCCTTTACAATCCCCTCTGAAAATACCATTATTAATTAAAACCTTTATATTTAGCCTGTTTATCTTATATTCTAATGCGCGCACCTACTCCACTTTTTGATTACCCTAAATACTGGGCCGAATGCTTTGGCATTGCACCTTATCTACCCATGAGCCGTGAAGAGATGGACCAGCTTGGTTGGGATTCGTGTGATGTTGTACTTGTCACTGGTGACGCTTATGTTGACCACCCCTCTTTTGGTATGGCAATTATTGGTAGATTGCTAGAAGGACAAGGCTTTCGAGTAGGTATTATCTCTCAACCTGACTGGCACTCCAAAGATGACTTTATGAGGTTAGGTAAACCTAATCTATTTTATGGAGTGGCCGCAGGTAATATGGATTCGATGATTAATCGCTATACAGCAGATCGTCGTATTCGTTCTGATGATGCTTATACAGCAGGTGGAGAAGCAGGTAAAAGACCTGATCGCGCTAGCTTAGTATATAGTCAACGCTGTAAAGAAGCTTACAAAGATGTACCTGTTATTCTGGGTGGAATTGAAGCCTCGTTACGTCGTATAGCTCACTATGATTATTGGCAAGATAATGTACGTCGTTCAATATTAGTTGATGCCACTGCTGATTTAGTGGTTTATGGTAATGCTGAACGGGCTACATGCGAAATAGCACAACGCTTCTCACGTGGAGAAACCGTTGATACCATGATAGATATTAGAGGCACTGCATTTATTCGACGCCATACCACTGATGGATGGTTTGAAATAGATTCAACACGTATCGATCGTCCTGGTAAAGTTGATAAAATCATTAATCCCTATGTGTCTACTAATGATTTAGAAGAATGTGCTATTGAACAGCAAAAAGGCCAGAATACAGCAACAGATACTGAGCAAACTCAAGCGATAACTATTCTACCTAACCCTAAACTCACTAGGGAAAAAACCGTTATTCGCTTACCTTCTTTTGAGAAGGTACGTAATGATCCTGTGTTATATGCTCACGCCAGTCGTATATTGCATTTAGAAACCAATCCAGGTAATGCTAGGGCATT
>JBEBWU010000182.1:0-5210 GCA_040391985.1 Entomomonas sp.
ATTCAAATAAAGTATTTAATCCAATAAATACAGTAAATGGATACTTGGCAACATCACTAATTAACCCTTTAAGGTTTCTAGGGTCGGTAATCAAAATATTATGACCACCCAATACCATTACCACCATGCAATGAATAGTAAATGAATAAATATGGTATAAAGGTAATGGCGAGATAACGATTTCTGTTCCCTCAGAAAGCCCTACCCCCATGAAATATTTAGACTGCATCATATTAGCCACAAGGTTACGATGAGTTAATGATGCTCCTTTAGCAACCCCTGTAGTACCACCTGTATATTGTAAAATGGTGACATCTTCAGGATTTGGTGTAATCTCTTTAAAGGGTTTATTAGCACCTATGGCTAATGCCTCTCTGAAAGATACTTTATTAGCAATTTGATAAGGCTTAATAAGCTTTTTAATATTTTTTACTACAAAGTTGGTAACGAATCGTTTTATAGGGGGTAAAAAGTCACCAATCTCACTAACGATAACATGTTTAATTTGAGTATGTGGTAGAACATCTTGCACCATATGTGCAGTAGTAGATAAGCAAATAACTACTTTTACTTCAGCATCATTAAACTGATGTTCCATTTCCCTAAGGGTATACATTGGATTAGTGTTTACAACAATGAAGCCAGCACGAATAATACCAAAGATAATAATAGGATATTGCAACGTATTAGGTAGCTGTACAGCTATACGGTCACCTGGATTAAGGCCTGATATACTTTGTAAATAAGCTGCAAATTGTGCTGATAATTGGTTTACTTCACGATACGTTAAAGTTTTCCCCATATTGGTAAAAGCAGGTTTATCTGCAAACTTCTCACATGACTCGTGAAAAACATCTAGCACGCTACTGTAGGCATTAACATCTATCTCAGCTGGAATAACATCTGGATACTTATCCTGCCAAAACCCCTTATACATAGCATCTTCCTTCTATTCAATTAACCATCATATTAAACTATTGTTTTACTTTTATTAAATTTACCACAGCTAATTTGCTAGAGTACAAAGAATATACTACATATGTGTAAAATTTATTAAAAACATACAAGAATGTATAGCAAAAGGGGGATGATATACAATAGTCTAATGATAATTTTTTAATTCTTGTTCTCTTAATTGTCTACGCAATACTTTACCCACATTAGTAACAGGCAGTTGCTCTCGAAACTCTAAGTATTTGGGGCACTTATAACCAGCCAAATTATCATGCAAATAGGTCATAATATCTGACTCTGTTAACTTAATTCCCTCTTTTAGCACTGTAAACAGTTTAATAGCCTCACCTGATTTTTGATCTGGCACACCAATAGCAGCTGTCATTGCTATACCTGGAAGTTCGGCTAAAATATTTTCTAATTCATTAGGATAAACATTAAAACCAGACACTAAAATAATATCTTTTTTACGGTCAATAATACGCATATAGCCATCTGCTTGAATAACTGCAATATCACCTGTTTTAAGCCAGCCATCAGCAGTTAGAACTTTGGCTGTTTCTTCAGGTTGGTTCCAATAACCTTGCATCACTTGTGGACCTTTAATACAAAGCTCCCCACACTCACCTAAAGGTAGTTCATTATCATCGTCATCAACCACTTTACAAAGTGTTGAAGCAACAGGCATACCTATCGAACCTAATTGAATATTTTCCACATAGTTAAAACTTACTACAGGGCTGGCTTCAGTCAAGCCATAGCCTTCACAAATATCAGTATCAGTAACTCTTTTCCATGCTGTATTAGTAGCAGGCTGTAAAGCCATCCCCCCAGAAATAGTTAATTTTAAATGAGAAAAATCCAATGCTCTAAATTGACTATCATTACATAAGGCGGCAAATAATGTATTAACTCCAATAAAAACAGTAAATGGAAACTTGGCTATTTCCTCCACTACTTTTGCTGTATCCCTTGGATTAGTTATCAAGATATTATTAACACCTAACATCAATAAAGCCATACAATTAATAGTAAAGGCATAAACATGATACATAGGTAATGGTGCAATAACGATTTCTTTACCTACCTCTAATGTTCTGTCTAATAAAGCCTTACATTGCAAGGTATTAGCCACTAAATTACGTTGTGTTAAAATAGCACCCTTAACAATCCCTGTAGTCCCTCCTGTATATTGCAATACAGCAATATCCTCAGGCTGTAAATCAACATGCTTTAAAGATAATGACTGACCACGTATAAAGGCTTGGGTTAAATGGATACTATTAGGTAATGTGTAATTGTTGATTTGCTGAAACGAAGATAAATATAAATCATCTAGCTCCGTTATAATAACGTGTTGAATCGTTGTTTTAGATATGATGGATTCTAATTTAGGTGATATAGCTGACAAGCAAAAAATACCCTTTACACCTGCATCATTAAATTGATACAGCATTTCACGTGCAGTATATAAGGGGTTAGTATTAACCACGATAAATCCTGCACGAATAATAGCAAATACAATAATAGGATACTGCAATAGATTTGGCATTTGAATAGCAATTCTATCACCTTTCTGTAAACCTGATAATTGTTGTAAATAGGCAGCAAGTTGCGCAGATAAAGTATCTAACTGCTGATAAGTAATCGCATAATTGCCATTAGTAAAAGCTGGCTGCTCTGCAAACTTTTGACAGGATATAGTCAGTACATCCAAAATACTTGTATAGCAAGTTGGGTCTATTGTATGGGTAACATCTGTTGGGTATTTATTCTTCCAGAAGCTAGTATCCATAATACCACCCCTATTATTTGAAAAATAAACTGCTAGCTAGTTAATCTATTTTTACCCTACGACTTATTTTATTCCTATAGGTAAAAAGTCTAACCATGTGAAACTAAATTTATAATTCTTAGTCAATTACCCTGTTCTCACTATCATAATAATACAAATCTGTTGGAGAGTAATTGCCATGACTCAATGGACCTCAAATCAAAAAAATGCTGTATTTGCAGCAGTAACCAGCTGGACACTAGACGCTTTCGATTTTTTTATCCTAGTTTTTGTCCTTAAAGATATTGCAGCAAGTTTTAATGTGACGGTTCAAGAAGTCTCTTTGGCTGTCTTTCTAACTTTAGCTGTTCGACCGATAGGTGCATTAATATTTGGTCGTATGGCCGAAAAAGTAGGTAGAAAACCCGTTTTAATCATCAATATTATTATATTTTCTATTCTAGAAGCCGCTTCCGCATTTGCCCCAACACTCTTTATCTTTATTGCCATTCGTTGTATTTATGGTATCGCTATGGGCGGTATTTGGGGTGTAGCCTCTTCTCTAGCCTTAGAAACCGCTCCCAAAGAATCAAGGGGCTTTGTATCTGGTCTATTCCAAGCAGGTTACCCTGCAGGTTATTTAATTGCTGCTATTGTTTATGGTTTACTGTTTAGTTTAATTGGTTGGGAAAAACTATTTATTATTGGTTCACTCCCCATCTTATTAGCAGTATTTATTTGGTTTAAAGTAGAAGAGTCACCTGTCTGGTTAGCTTCTAAAAATGAGAACAAAACCAATGCACCACTGTTACCTATTGTTAAAAAACATTGGAAATTGTGTTTATATGCTATTTTACTAATGACTTGCTTTAACTTCTTTAGTCATGGTACGCAAGATGTTTATCCTACTTTCTTAGAGAAACAACATCATTTTGAGCCTCATGTTGTTAGTATTATTGCTATCTGTTATAGCATTGCTTCAATTATTGGCGGAATCTTCTTTGGTAGTTTATCTGCCAAAATTGGGCGGCGCAAAGCGATTATTATTGCTGCCTTATTATCACTACCAGCTATTCCACTGTGGGCATTTGCAAGTGGTTCAATAATGTTAGGGATTGGTGCCTTCTTTATGCAATTCATGGTGCAAGGCGCTTGGGGTGTAGTACCTGTGTACCTTAATGAACTGATGCCTGAAAATACTCGCGCGGTTTTGCCAGGTTTTATCTATCAGCTTGGTAATCTATTGGCTTCTGTTAACTTAACATTACAAGTTTATATAGCCAATCAGACTGGTGGCAACTATGGTATAGCTTTAGCGGTTGTAGCAGGTTCAGCAGCAATAGCCATTACTTTATTTATGTTTTTTAGCTCAGATCGGCTTATAAAACAATAAATAGTAGTAAAATTGTTAGGTAATGACGAAACTAATAGACAAATCCTAATAATATGTTATTAAATAGCATAAACCCTTTGGAGAATCTATATTATGTTGCAAAAAGTTTTACTTGGATTATGCTTAATTCCTGTATTAGCTCATGCAGAAATAGCCTGCTTAGAAGGCCCTTCTGGTGGTAAATGTCAGAATGTAGATGTTCATGGTGAGATTTTTAAAACATCAACTCCTTCTAGCTCGACTACTCAAACGACTGCTAAACCGGCAATAGCCGCTGATAATAAAGCTAACAAAAGAGTAAATTTTGTTATTAAACCAAACCAGCAAAAAGCAACCACTAATAAAGCTAATCAACAACAAGTAGCTAACAATGACTCTCGTCAAATGAGTATTGCTGAACAACGTGTTCGCCAAAGAGCACAGTTGATGGAAGAGCGCTTTATGCGTAGACAAGGTATGAATAACCTATCTGCTTTAAATGATAATAATTCTTTAACTAAACGTAAGCAAGCTTCCGCTGAATTACGTCAAAGAGTAGAAGCACAGTAATAAACTGTGCTTTTATTTAAGCAGGATCTTTGTAGTTAATTGAATTATTACCCACAGCAGTAACTGGTCTGCTAGTTGCTCGCTCAATACCTTCCGCAGCTATTTTAACCATCCAATCAATTTGTTCAGGCGTAATAATATAAGGTGGCATAAAGTAAACCACATTACCGATTGGTCTTAATAATAGCCCCTGACTTAAAGCATATTGAAATACTTGTAATCCCCTTCTTTCTTGCCATGGGTAAGGAGTTTTTGTTTGTTTATTTGCAACCATTTCTACAGCTAAAACCATTCCAGTTTGACGTACTTCTCCCACATGTGGATGGTCAGCTAAATGGGCAGCGGCTTTAGCTAAACAAGCGCTCAAATGGCGATTATTTTCTATTACCTTATCTTCTGTAAAAATATCTAAGGTAGCTAATGCAGCAGCACTAGCCAAAGGATTACCTGTATAGCTATGAGAATGTAAAAAAGCACGCAATGTTTTATAGTCATCATAGAACGCTTGGTAAGTTTGATTACTGGTCATGCAAACCGACA
>JBEBWU010000183.1:0-5209 GCA_040391985.1 Entomomonas sp.
CCCTTGTTTTTACTCCTTTTTGATAGATAATTTCTTTATCTTTACTACCATCTTCTTTCCAATATGTCCAAACATCGTCCTGTAAGTCATTAATATAATTACCCTCAGCCCATTTTTTTCCTTCCGCATAATAAGTCCATAACCCCATGCGCTGATTAGCAGAATATTCTCCTTCAGAAACTTTTTGTCCTTTACTATCCCAAACTATCCACAAGCCATTTAACAAACCATTTTTATAATTGCCTAGTGTTTGTTGTTGACCATTTTCATACCACTTCTTATAAGGTCCATTTAATACATTATTTACATAATTAATTTGTGACTTTATTCGCCCATTAGCATGCCACTCTGTCCACTGACCAGCTTTTTTACCATCATCATATTGACCTTTTAATTTTAATATACCACTGTCATACCAAGCCTGCATAACACCATCTAAAACACCCTTATCTTTATAAGATGATTCATATTGTTTTTGCTCATTTTTATACCAAGTAATATAAGGTCCCTCAATACTTCTTAAAGAACCAAACTGCTTTAACTCATAAAGATTATGAATTAATACTGGGTCAGATTGTTTTTTATTAGTATCTGCAAAGAAATCTTGTATAACAAAATTATTATCACCTTCTATTTTTACTATCTTTCGGTAATAACCATCTTTATCAAGGTTATCTACAGGTGCCCAATACTGATTAAAATAACCAACAACCATTCCTTCTTTTAAAGAAGCACGAAAACGCTGGTCTGGAGTTAGGCTCTCCTGATCAATCACAACATTATTGGTTGCTACTGACGACTGTTGCTCAGTATTTTGAGCAAATCCAACATTCACTACACTTACTAACAATAAAAGTTTTAGTGATAAAAGATACTTTATATATTGTCTCACTGTAGCTATTACCTTTTCATTACCTACAAAATGTTTTGATTATAATACAGTATAGTTATGGAATTAATAATCTAACCAAACTAATTCAACTAGTTTTTAAGTAAAAATAGCTATTTATCACAAAACCAACTAAAATAGTCACCCTCTTCTTAATATTCTTATTAAATTTAGTAATATTCTCTTAATGCGTAATAGTTGACTAAAATAGTAGGAAATAGCATAATAGCCCCATATTTATAGATATTGAGGCAAATTAATGCGCTTAACAACTAAAGGCCGTTATGCAGTTACTGCAATGCTTGACCTTGCCATCAATGCTGAACATAATCCAGTATCACTAGCAGATATTTCTGAAAGGCAAGATATCTCCTTATCCTACCTTGAACAATTATTTGCTAAACTACGTCGTTATGAACTAGTAACTAGTGTACGTGGACCTGGTGGTGGTTATCAGTTAGCCCGCAGTATGGAAAGTATTGATATCGCAGAAGTCATTGATGCAGTTAACGAGACAGTAGACGCTACACGCTGTCAAGGTCATACTGGTTGCAACTCTGGTGATATTTGCCTAACACATCATTTATGGCAAGGTCTTAGCCAACAAATACATGATTTTTTAAGTGGTATTACATTAGCTGATCTTGTTAATAAACGTGAAATCCGTGATGTTGCACGTAGACAAAATGAACGCCAACAAACAGCCTATACACTTAATAGTAATAAAATAGAAACATCTTTTCTTGAATAAGATGATTTCTTCCGTGAGGAAAAACTGATGAGCTCTCCAATTTATTTAGATTATTCTGCCACTACCCCTGTTGATCCACGTGTTGCAAAAAAAATGATCGACTGCCTAACAATGGAAGGGAATTTTGGTAACCCTGCTTCTCGTTCTCATATTTTTGGTTGGAGAGCAGAAGAAGCTGTTGAAAACGCACGTCGTCAGGTGGCTGATGTAGTGGGTGCAGACCCACGTGAAATTGTTTGGACATCAGGTGCAACTGAAGCAGATAACTTAGCCATTAAAGGGGCTGCTCATTTCTATGCTAGTAAAGGTAAACATCTAATTACTTCAAAAATTGAGCACAAAGCTGTACTTGATACTATGCGTCAGCTAGAACGTGAAGGTTTTGAAGTAACCTATCTTACCCCTACAGAACAAGGTGAAATTACTGTAGATATGGTAAAAGATGCATTACGTGAAGACACAATCCTTGTATCAATCATGCATGTAAATAACGAAATTGGCACCATCAATGATATTGCTGCGATTGGTGAGTTAACACGTTCTAAAGGTGTACTATTTCATGTAGATGCAGCCCAATCAGTAGGCAAACTACCTATTGACTTAGAAAACTTAAAAGTTGATTTAATGTCACTCTGTGCCCATAAGATTTATGGCCCTAAAGGCATTGGTGCACTATATGTACAACGCAAACCAAGAGTAAGAATTGAAGCACAAATTCATGGTGGTGGACATGAACGTGGTATGCGTTCAGGCACCCTTCCTACACACCAAATTGTTGGTATGGGAGAAGCGCTTCACCTTGCTAAACTAGAAATGCAAAAAGATAATGGACATGCCAAAAAACTACGTGATAGATTCTATAGCCAAGTTAATCAATTAGAAGAAGTCTATGTAAATGGTTCCTTAGAGAATAGTGTTCCTAATCTTCTTAATTTAAGTTTTAATTATGTTGAAGGCGAATCACTAATGATGTCCTTAAAAGACCTTGCTGTCTCTTCAGGATCAGCTTGTACATCTGCTTCACTAGAGCCTTCTTATGTACTTCGTGCACTGGGTCGTAATGATGAATTAGCACATAGTTCTATTCGATTTGGCTTTGGCCGTTTCACTTCTGAAGAAGAAGTTGATTTAGCTGCTCAGAAAGTTTGCGAAGCAGTTAGCAAACTTCGTGAATTATCACCGCTTTGGGATATGTATAAAGATGGTGTAGATATTTCTAAAATAGAATGGCAAGCCCACTAATTATAAAGACTAATTACCGTATTAACTGATTTGAGGAATTAAACAATGGCCTATAGCGATAAAGTAATCGACCATTATGAAAACCCACGTAATGTAGGTAAAATGGATGCTGAAGATCCTAATGTAGGGACTGGCATGGTAGGCGCACCTGCCTGTGGTGACGTAATGCGTTTACAAATTAAAGTCAATGACCAAGGTGTTATTGAAGATGCTAAATTCAAAACTTATGGCTGTGGTAGCGCTATCGCCTCTAGCTCACTAGCGACTGAATGGATGAAAGGTAAAACCTTAGACGAAGCAGGTAGCATCAAAAATACCCAGTTAGCTGAAGAATTAGCATTGCCCCCAGTAAAAATTCACTGCTCAGTTTTAGCAGAAGATGCAATTAAAGCGGCTATTACTGATTATAAAACCAAAAAAGGCATGGTTTAAGCCATCTTATTTGGTAAGGAGATTTTATGGCAATTACTATGACCCAAGCAGCAGCTAAACATATAGAAAGTGCTTTAGCTAATCGTGGTAAGGGTATTGGTATTCGTTTAGGGGTTCGTACAACAGGCTGTTCTGGCATGGCCTATGTACTTGAGTTTGTTGATGACACCGACCAAAATGATGTTGTATTTGATAATTTTGGTGTTAAAGTGGTTGTAGACCCTAAAAGTTTAATTTACATTGACGGAACAGAACTTGATTTCGTACGAGAAGGCCTAAATGAAGGATTTAAATTCAACAACCCTAACGTGCGCGGCGAATGCGGGTGCGGAGAAAGCTTCAACGTCTGAAGAATGTAGAGGTGATAAACCTTGCTACTTCGCACTACTAGATTTAAAGCCACATTTTGATATCAATCTCAATGATCTTGCTGAGCGTTATCGCAAAAAGGCTTCATCAGCACATCCTGATCGTTTTGTATCGGCTAGCGAAAGAGAAAAACGTTTAGCATTAGAACACTCTGCTAATCTAAATGAAGCTTATCAGATTTTAAAAACACCTTCACAACGTGCTCGTTACTTACTCAGTTTAAAAGGTAGTAATATACCACTTGAGACGACGGTACAAGATCCTGAATTTCTTATGCAGCAAATGCAATGGCATGAAGAACTAGATGAGCTTAGAGAACAGCCTGATTTTAAACAATTAAATAACTTCAAAGCACGTATTAAACAAACACAAGCTAACCTAGAAGCAGAATTTGATAAATACTGGCAAGACCACGAATATTATTTACATGCTGAACAGCTTGTTAGACGTATGCAATTTATGGACAAATTAGCCTTGTCTGTAAAACAGCTAGAAGAACACTTAGACGATTAACCTAAACCATTAAGAAATATACATGTCTTTATTGCAGATAGCAGAACCAGGTCAAAGCCCTAAACCACATCAGAAAAAACTAGCCGTTGGTATCGACTTAGGTACCACTAACTCATTAGTTGCGAGTGTATTAAGTGGCATTCCTAAAGCATTAACAGACCTTGAAAACAATGTTATTTTACCTTCAGTAGTTCATTACTTACCTGATCAAATAGAAGTAGGAAAAATAGCTAAAGCAGCTACAACCCAAGATCCACTAAATACTATCGCCTCTGTTAAACGTTTAATGGGACGAGGGATTAGTGATGTAAAACAGCTAGGAGAACAACTTCCCTATCGCTTTACACAAGGTGAGTCCAATATGCCGTTTATTGAAACGATACAAGGCCCTAAAAGCCCTGTAGAAATTTCTGCTGAAATACTAAAAGCACTAAAAGAACGTGCGGAACAGAGTTTAGGTGGTTCACTAGTAGGTGCTGTAATTACAGTACCCGCTTATTTCGATGATGGACAGCGACAAGCAACTAAAGATGCTGCTCGTTTAGCTGGACTTACTGTATTACGTTTACTAAATGAACCTACTGCAGCGGCTGTTGCCTATGGCTTAGATAAACAAGCTGAAGGCATTATAGCTATTTATGACTTAGGTGGTGGTACATTTGATATTTCTATTTTACGTCTTGCTAAAGGTGTATTTGAAGTTTTATCAACAGGTGGTGATAGCTCTTTAGGTGGTGATGATTTCGACCATCTTATTGCTGATTGGATTATTACAGAGGCCAATCTCTCCAATGACCTCTCCCCCTCTGAACAAAAAACACTATTAAAAATTGCTTGTGCGGCTAAAGAATCACTCACTGACAATCAACAAACCACTATCAGTTATAAAAACTGGCAAAGTAGTTTAACTCGTGAACAGTTTAACAACTTAATCTCTCCTTTAGTTGAACGTACTCTCAAAGCTTGCCGCCGAGCAGTACGTGATGCAGATATCAATCTAGATGAAATCACCA
>JBEBWU010000184.1:0-5199 GCA_040391985.1 Entomomonas sp.
GCTAGTCGTTGGTGGGATCGTGAGAGCGAATTTAAACCATTGCATGATATTAATCCATTACGTATTAATTGGATTGAAGAACATATTAGTTTAGCAGGCAAAAAAGTATTAGATGTCGGTTGTGGTGGTGGTATTCTTAGCGAAGGTATGGCTAAGCGTGGTGCCATAGTGACAGGTATCGATATGGGAGATGCTCCTTTATCAGTAGCAAAATTACATCAGTTAGAATCTCAAGTTGATGTTGAATATTTTAAAAGTACAGCAGAAGCCTTTGCTGAGGAACATGCTGGGGAATATGATATTGTTACTTGTTTAGAAATGATAGAACATGTTCCTGATCCATCTTCTGTGATTAGAGCTTGTCGTAAACTAGTGAAACCAAATGGTTATATATTCTTGTCTACCATTAACCGTAATCCAAAATCTTATTTATTCGCAATAGTGGGCGCTGAATATGTACTTCGCTTATTACCAAGAGGTACACATGACTATCAGAAATTTGTTAAACCTTCTGAATTAGGCTTATGGTGCCGTGAAGCAGGTTTAGATGTGCAAGATATGATAGGTTTAGTTTACAACCCACTATCTAAAACATATAAATTAGCTGGAGATGTCAGTGTAAATTATATGATTCAAACACAGCGTATTGATTAACGGGTAATAGTTTATGAGGTTTGAGGCTATATTATTTGATATGGATGGCACAGTATTAGACTCTGCTCCAGACTTTATAGCGATTAGCCAACAGATGTTAAATAAGCATGGCTTACCAGCAGTGGATGATGAAAAGATTAGGCAAGTTGTATCAGGTGGTGCTAAAGCAATGGTTGCGGCGGCTTTTGATATTACGGAAGATAATCCACAGTTTGAATCATTACGTTTAGAATTCTTAGATCTTTATTTACACTCTTGCGCAGTACATTCTCGCTTATATAAAGGAATCGATAAGTTATTAACTGATATTGAGAAAGCAAGTATTAAATGGGGAATCGTTACTAATAAGCCTGTAAGGTTTGCTGAACCTATTTTAGAACGTTTGGGTTTAACAGAGCGGTGTGCAGTGTTAGTGTGTCCAGAGCATGTGGTGTACTGTAAACCTAGTCCTGAACCTTTATTATTAGCAGCTGAACAACTGGCAATTGATCCACAAACTATCTTGTATGTGGGGGATGATAAGCGTGATATTGATTCAGGTAATGCAGCAGGTTGTAAAACATTAGCTGTTTGTTATGGTTATGTACATCCACAGGATAACCCACATAATTGGGGAGCAGGGGCCGTTGTCAATACAGTTGCAGAGTTACAGCAGGTAATTGATAGAGCTATTTGTGGTTGCTAACCTTATTTTATTTTAAGAATTAGGACTAAAGTTATGTTAGAAGTCCGTCATTTAAAAAGCCTCTATGCTTTACGGGAAACGGATAGTTTAGTAGAAGCAGCAGAGCGCCTACACTTAACACAATCGGCATTATCCCATCAATTTAAAGAATTAGAAGATCGTTTAGGCTTACAATTATTTGTTAGAAAATCAAAGCCTGTACGTTTTTCCAGTGCTGGATTAAGGCTGTTATCATTAGCGGATGAGGTCTTACCTCAATTACGAAGCGCTGAACGAGATATAGCAAGGCTTTCTGGTGGAACAGCTGGTCGTTTACATATGGCTATTGAGTGTCATAGTTGTTTTCAGTGGTTAATGCCCACCATAGATCAATTCCGAGATGCATGGCCTGAAGTCGAGTTGGATTTAGCTTCAGGATTTGCTTTTGCTCCCTTGCCCGCATTGGCAAGAGGAGATCTAGATTTAGTGATTACAGCAAATCCTATGCAGCTATCAGGGATTATGTATGTGCCTCTCTTTACCTATGAAGCAATGTTAGCTGTGTCTAACCAACATCCATTGGCTAATAAAACATTTATAGAACCAGTAGATTTAAAAAGTGAGGTATTAATTACTTATCCAGTAGAACATGATAAGTTAGATATATTTACCCAATTTTTAGATCCTGCTGATATAGAGCCATTATCAGTAAGAGTGACTGAAATGACAGTAATGATGGTGCAGTTAGTCGCTTCTAACAGAGGGGTATGTTGTTTACCTAATTGGGCTTTACATGAATATAGTAGTCGTGGTTATGTAAAAGCTAAACGTTTAGGCGAAAAAGGATTGCAAGCAACACTTTATGCAGGTATTAGAGAAGATATGTTTGATGCACCTTTTATGCAAGATTTTTTATTAACAGCAAAAGATACCTCCTTCTCAACACTAGAAGGGGTTAGTATGGTTAAGCAGGATAATTAAATAATGATATCAACAATATTAGTAACTGGGGGTGCTGGTTATATAGGCTCACATACTTGTGTGTTGCTACTAGAAGCAGGTTATTCTGTGATAGTAATAGATAATCTGAGTAATAGTAATTATGAAGCAATTAACCGTGTGCAGAAAATTACGGGTAAAACTATTCACTTTATAGAAGGTGATGTTAGAGATAAAAGCATTTTAAACAAAATATTTACACAATATAGTATCGATGCTGTTATTCATTTTGCAGGGTTAAAGTCAGTATCTGAGTCTATTCAAAAACCTATTGAATATTATGATAATAATATAAACAGTACCCTAGTGTTGTGCCAAGCAATGCGAGAGGCACAAGTAAAAAACTTAGTATTTAGTTCGTCCGCTACAGTATATGGTGATCCTCACGGTAAACCAGCTACAGAGGATTTTCCTATAGGGGGAACAACAAATCCCTATGGTACATCCAAATTGATGTTGGAGCAGATGCTGGCAGATATTCATCAAGCTGATAATAGTTGGAATATTGCATTATTGCGCTATTTTAACCCTGTTGGCGCTCATCCCAGTGGTTTAATTGGTGAAGATCCAACAGGCATTCCTAATAATCTTATGCCCTATATTGCTCAAGTAGCAGTTGGAATGCGACCTTATCTTAATATTTATGGTGATGATTATCCCACCCATGATGGTACAGGAGTAAGGGATTATATCCACGTGATGGATTTAGCTAAAGGTCATGTTAGTGCTTTGCAATGGTTACAATCTAAACCTGGAATTAAACCTATTAACTTGGGAACAGGGGTAGGCTATAGTGTGCTAGATATGTTATATGCATTTGAAAAAGCTTGTGGTAAAAAGTTAGACTATAAAATCGTAGAGCGTAGGGCAGGTGATATAGCTATCTGCTATTCTGATTCAAGTCTAGCTAAAGAGCTATTAAATTGGCAAACTCAGCACAGCCTAGAAGATATGTGTAAGGATACTTGGCATTGGCAATCGAATAATCCAAATGGTTATAAATAGTTAATATTACGGTTAATTTACTGATTATTAACAATATACTCTCTAATAATTGGTGTTATGTTAGTACCATTAACAGCAATAAAGGCCTAAGAGGGTATTATGATTTCTACTTCAGTTTTTCCTTCACGTTATGTACAAGGTAGAGGGGCTCTAAACTTATTAGGTGAAGAGCTTGCAAGATTCGGTAAAAAAGCACTTCTTTTGTTAGATCCATTTGTAGACGATAATTTTCATCAGCAAGTTGAAAAAGCATGTGCATCTCATGTTAGTTTTTTATTTGAGCGGTTTGCAGGTGAATGTTGTGATGAAGAAATTAATCGTTTAATAGAACAATCTAAAGATAATATTCCTGATGTTGTGGTTGGAATGGGTGGTGGTAAAACAATAGACACTGCCAAATATTTAGCAGACAGTATAAATCGTCCTGTTGTTATTGTACCTACATTAGCATCCACTGATGCACCTTGTAGTGGTTTAGCTGTGGTTTATACCGCTACAGGTGAGTACAAACGCGCTGTCATATTTAAAGAAAACCCTAGATTAGTACTCGTTGATAGTCAAATTGTAGCGCAAGCACCTGCTCGTTTCCTTGTCTCAGGTATGGGAGATGCGTTAGCTACGTGGTTTGAGGCAGAAGACTGTTATATCAGTAATGCAGCTAATATGACAGGACGAAAAGGCTCATTTACTGCTTATAATTTAGCTAACTTCTGTTATGAAACGTTACTTGAATATGGCGTATTGGCAGTACAAGCTGTTAAAAGACAAGTGGTGACACCTGCTTTAGAAAGAGTAATAGAAGCTAATACACTGTTATCTGGTCTTGGTTTTGAAAGTGGTGGTTTGTCAGGAGCTCATGCTATCCATAATGGTTTTACGGCACTTGAACCTACTCACCATTATTGGCATGGAGAAAAAGTTGCTTTTGGTACATTAAGTTTGTTAATGTTAACTGATCGCTCACCTGATGTGATTGATGAAGCATATTCTTTCTGTGAAGCAGTGGGTTTACCCACTACATTAGCTGACATTGGATTAACTAATGTAACTCAAGAAGATTTATTAAAAGTAGCCCAATTAGCTTGTGCAGAAGGTGAAACTATTTTTAATATTGCTACTGAAATCAATCCTCAAACTGTGCTAGCAGCAATTTGTGCAGCAGATCAGGAAGGAAAACGCCGTAAAGGTAAATAATTTAATTGAGTAACTAGCTATTCTGGCTAGTTACTCATAACCAAAAATAAGAATAAAATTAATATAAATACTAATTGGTTATAAGGGCAATTAATAAGCTAAGATCAAATTAAACTATATAAATACTTTTCTTCATTACAGAACTCACTTATAGTGTGCCACCATAATTAATCTGTTATAGTATTGCTAACGATTATCGTTATCAATAGACTAATTTTCATTATTTCTTTTATATTAATTATTTAGGAGCTTTTTGATGAGTAAAATGGCCACAGAGCGTGTGCTAAGCGTTCATCATTGGAATGATACTTTATTTAGTTTTAAGACAACGCGTGACCCAGGTTTACGTTTTCAAAATGGCCAATTTGTCATGATCGGTTTAGAAGTAGATGGTAAACCGTTAATGCGTGCTTATAGTATTGCCAGTCCAAATTATGAAGATCATTTAGAGTTTTATAGTATTAAAGTACAAGATGGTCCACTTACTTCTCGTTTACAACATCTAAAAGTAGGTGATGAGCTTTTAGTTAGCCGTAAACCTACAGGCACATTAATTACTGGTGACTTATTACCAGGGAAAAATGTCTATTTTCTCAGTACAGGTACAGGTTTAGCGCCTTTTATGAGTCTTATTCAAGACCCTGAAGTTTATGAGCGTTTTGAAAAAGTAATTTTAGTTCATG